>CANLFK010000036.1 GCA_947489925.1 Candidatus Caenarcanales bacterium | reverse complement strand
TATTATTTTATTATAAGCTTTTTTTCTTTAAATTTTGTTTCCTCTGTGCTGGCGACAATATTCATACAAAGCAATACTGGTGGCGGTTGCTACATTTAAACTTTCAACTAAGCCAAATTGCGGAATTTCAATTACATGATCACATAAAGCCACCATTTCATCGCTCATGCCAAAGACTTCATGGCCCGGAATAATAGCACTTTTTAGCGGGAATTTAAAATCCCAAAGCGGAACACTTCTCTCATGCTGTTCTAAAGCAATAATTGCATAGTTATTTTGTTTTAAATAATCAAATATATTTTCTTCAACTTTAATATTTTCCCAATTAGCTGTACCAGCGGTCGCAGACTTATTATAAACTTTTTTATCTAAAATGATTTCTTCAATCAAAAAAGCATTAGCTGTTCGGATAATACCACCAACATTTTCAGCAAACTTAGACTCAACAACCCCGACAGCACAAGGTAAACGCTTAGCATCTAAGTTGTCTTTTAATTGCCTTCTTCTTTCATTCCAGAATTTTATATTTGATTTGTCCATTATTTTGAGTAAGTATTAGTTATTAATTTAGTCCTTTGACCCATTTTGTGAAGCCATTAATTATCCAATTATTTGATTGATTTGATTGATTTGGTATAGATTTACTCTCCAAAGTCCAGCCAGAGCTTAAAGCAGCATTAATTTCATTAATATAATAATTACTTAAAAAAGAGATAATTTCTTTAATAACTTTTAAATTAGTATTAGTATTTTTCTGAATTAAAGATAAAGATAATCCGAAATATTTAATTATTTTAGTTAATTCAAATTTGGTTAATTCTTTACTATTAGGATTTTCCAGTCCATTATTCAAAAAGTCTTCTTCCCGATAATCAAATCTGCGTAAATCTGAAAGAGGTATAAATAATTTACTTTGCGTAATAGTTAAAGTATTTTCTTTTAATAATTCCCACCATAAAATTCCCATGCCTAAATAATTAATTGAACTTAATATATGAGTATCAAAAATAATTTCTTCTTCCTCTGCCACACTTGAATTAGCAAATAAAATATAAAAACTAGCTAAACTGACCGAACCGCCCAAATATTCCAAAAAAAAAGCTAATTCCTCCATTGATGAAAAATGAATACTAGACTGACAAATTTCTAAACCATTTAAAACTTTTAAAACTAATTTTTTGGCATTTTGGTCAAAATGATTTTGCAAGTCAAGCCAAGCATTTAAAGACATACTCAAATCTTGCTGATAAGTTTTTTCAAAAAATAAAGCCGTTTTCCATTTACGAATAAAATTAACTTGTCCTTCCAAAGCATTCCAATATTCAAAGGGCATTAATTCTCGCCAAAATACATATAATGCCCAAGCAATTGACTGCTTTTCGGCTGGAATTAATAAGCTAGCTTTATAAAAAATCGCAGACTCTTCACGAATAAGCTTTAAATAAGGACTATTATTGGATTGATAAAGATTCGGACTAGATTGAAAAGACTTCATTGACTAAGAAGAAATAACTTTTACTTCGGTTTCACCTTTTGTCTTATTAAAAAAAACTTCTAATATTCCGCCATTAATACTAATTTCTTTATAAGCTGAATTATTTTGCAATTTATACTTCAAAGGTTTATTATCCACCAAAGGAGCAATTAAAGGTATATGCCCCTCTAATACTCCAAAACTACCAGTAAAACTATTAGCTTCGACTAAATATACTTGCTGGTCAAAAACAATTCCTTTTTCGGCATTTATTACTTTTAAAAACATTATTATTTAACTTAATCTTTTTCTTTAAGAGGTCTTCTTTGGGTGATTACTTCATCAATCAAACCATATTCTTTAGCTTGCACTGGAGTCATAATATTGTCTCTGTCAGTGTCTTTTTCAATTGTTTCAACTGACTGTCCAGTATTAGAAGCTAAAATTTCATTCAATTGTCTTTTTATCCGTAAAATCTCACGAGCTTGAATTTCAATATCTGTTGCTTGTCCTTGAGCTCCACCTAAAGGTTGATGAATTAAAACTCTGGCATGAGGAAGAGCTAATCGTTTTCCTTTTGCACCAGACGATAATAAAAAAGCACCCATACTAGCCGCTTGCCCCAAACAAATAGTGCTAACATCAGAACGAACATGCTGCATTGTGTCATAAATTGCCAAGCCCGCCGTTACAGACCCACCAGGAGAATTTATATAAAGCATAATGTCTTTATCTGGATCTTCTGAATCCAAAAGAAGCAATTGAGCCACAATTAAATTAGCAACATGATCATCAACGGGAGTACCTAAAAATATAATCCGCTCTCTCAGAAGGCGAGAAAATATATCAAAGCCTCTTTCTCCTCTTGGCCCTTGCTCTATAACATAAGGAACATAACTTTTAATAATTGATTCGTTTGAAAGATTATAATTATTGTGATACATATTTTTAAGGCTTTGGCTCATTAAAGTAAAATTAATTTTAATATTATACCTGAAGATTTATATTTTTTACTTAATCATAAAATCATCTTCTCCATCTTTTGGTCGCCAGCCGGGGAATACTGCCAGCATAAAAAACAATAAACTTTGCTGAAATCTACCAAATAAAGGATTGTTTGCAGTTTTGAGAGGTAAAAATTTAGAAATCAAGTGCCCTGAAATATATTTACACAACTCTGTTCGTCCATACCAAGATAATAAAAAAGTAATTCCGCCTGATAAATTTTTGATATGAGCCCTAGGAATATGAGCTAAAGCAATTAAAGGAATTTTACTTTCTTTAACTTTTTGTAAATTACCAAATTCATTGGGTGTCTTACTAAACTTATGGCCAAAAACCCATTTACCAACGAAAAACAAAGGTAATAATTTTAATAACATATTCAAAGCAGTCTTAAAAGAAAAGTCTTTGGTCATTTGATTAAGCTCATGGAAAGACTCAATCATTTCACTTGGTACAAAAAATGTATAATCAATGGCGGTAAAAACAGTTGCAAAAACATCTAAAATTTTAATTATTAAACCTAAAGATCCACCCAAAAGAACGCCAGCAACACTTCCAAGTAAACCAGCTACTGCCAAACCTAAGCCTAAACTACTACGATTATCATTAAAATAATTTTGTATATTTTGATAAACTTGTTTAATACCATCAATTAATGAACCTGAATTAATATTATTTGAATTAATAGTTTTAGTATTTGTCTTGAGCGAATTAGTTGTCTGAGGAGAAATACTACTAAGACCCCCAGCAGCTATGTTATTTATTATTGGCTTATTAAAATTAATATTAGTAGACAAAGTGGAAATAATTTTCATATTGATTAAAGAATTAATTAGATTAAGAACAAAAAGTAATCAGAAATATTCTAAGTAAAGACAAATTCTCACCTGTGTTCAAGCTTTAACATCAAATCATGTAAAATCAACCCTTAAGAAATAATAAAATTATTTAATTGCAGGTCATATCTCTAGCAAGTGATTTCAAACTTATTTAAACACTTAATAGTTCTGTTTAAGCTTTCAGAGTTCTTTTGAGCATTTTGTAATTTCCAATTATCTGTTATAAATTGAGTTAATTTGCCATTATAATCTGGTCCAATTTTGGCTCCTTTCATTGGTAATATTGAGTTTTTAATTTCTCTTTTAGAGCATTTTTTTACAATCTGAAAAAGAGTTTCTTTTGGATTATCTAATAGATCTGTTTCTCTAGGAATCTGCTCTTTTTGAAGCCCTAAATATTGTGCAAAAGATTCTCTATCAGCTAAAACCCACGATTCAACTTCTCTAACTGCAACTCTAAAAATTAAATTTGGATTTTTGGGAAATTTAATCCAATCTGTGATCAATTCTACTGGACAAGTTGCTTGATCTAGGTCAGTTAAAACCAAAAAAGGTATATGCTGAGAAGCCTGATTAAAAGATTTTATTTGCTTTTTTAAATAGCCAAAACCACCTTTTTTATAAACGGTTTTTACTTGAAAAGCTCGATTAAAACTTCTCAAAATCTTTCTTAAAACAGCTTCGCTTAAATCATCTTCGACCGCTAAATTTATATATATTGTCATTTCATTTTAGAAGGGATAATTGGTCGATTAAGCTTGGTTTTGTTCTTGGTATAATTGCTTCTCCGATCGTAAATCCTCCCTGTAAAAGGCTCGAAGCTTCTTCATCTTGTGATAATACTTTAATCTCAGTACCTCGCTTGGTTGGCTTAAAGAGTAAAACCTCTTCAGTGGATATTCCATCATCAGATAATAAATCGGTACTATGCGTTGTTAAAATAACTTGTCTCTTCTTTGCAGTTTGTAATCTATAAATGAGAGAGGGTAATTTCTTTATTATTTCTGAATGCAAAGACAATTCTGGTTCTTCCAAAAGCAATAAAGAATCACTCTCAAGCAGAGACCAAAATAAACCTATTAATCTTAATGTTCCATCGGAAAACTGATCTTCTCTCTGTCTTCCAGCTTTACCAGCCCTCCAATGTTGATAAATTGCTTCTAAATGAGGTTTTCCATTTACTGGATCTCTGGTAAATTGCAGCTCATCAAATTGCGGTACAACACTTTTTAAAGCCTCTCCAATTTTGCTTAATTTTTGTTTTCTTGTTCCTTCTGAACTTTTCGCAATTTTCTCCAAAAAAGTACGACCAAATGGATCACCTTCTAAGCCTTCAGAAGAGAAGGTATGAGCATAGCGTATTAATTGTGGTACTAAATGCAAATAAACCGTTGTATTAAATAAATTAGCTATATCACGAAACTTCGAGTTTGAATTAATTTGTTCTAAGTGCGTTTGAGTTAAAAGGGAATCATCTTTTTTATCATCACTATTTGGTCTATCTAGAATTATTTTCTCATTTTTATAAACTCTTTCAAATTTCAAAAGAGACCTTGAATTACGCCCTCTATTCTTTGAGACTCCAATTTCATAAATCCAATTTGTATTAGAAGTAGGATCAAAAATATGCAAGCCAAGCTCTATACCTGATTCTGAAGAATTAGAGGTTAAACAGCGAATTTTGGACAAACCTCCCCGATCACTTAAAGCCTTTTGTAGACCTCCTCCTTGCTTAACAATATCTCGACAAAAACGAAAAACATCCAAGAAATTTGATTTACCACACGCATTAGGTCCAACAATAAAGCAACGAGAACTTAAGGCAACATTTGCTTCTCTAAAATTCCGCCAATTCTTTAAAACAACTTTAGAAATTAACATAATTAAATTAGTTTTCAATTCAGCGATTTTAACATTTAAATCACCAAAATTTAACTCATATTATTTAATTGCTAATTCAGTTAAGTTCTGAGAGCCAATTTCTGTAATTAAAATATCATCTTCAATTCTAATACCAATTCCTCGAAAAGCTTCATTTATACTTTCATCTTGCGGGTCAAAATAAAGCCCCGGTTCAATAGTCATTAGCATTCCAGCTTTCAGAACGGTAGATTTTCCGTCTTTATCCAAATAAGAACCAATATCATGCACATCTAAACCTAACCAATGTCCAGTGCGATGCATATAAAATTTACGATATTTTTTTTCTTCAATTATTTCATCTAAAGAGCCATCTAAAAGTTTTAAGTCTTTTAATCCAGTACTCAAGACTAAAACCGCTTTTTCATGTACTTTTTCAAAGGTCGTATTTTTTATTTTACTCTCTTCAATAGCTTCTAGTTCAGCTTTTAAAACCAAATCATAAATTTCTTTTTGAGCAATTGTAAACTTGCCATTAATCGGGAAAGTGCGAGTTATATCAGCGGCATAATAATTGTATTCGCAGCCAGCATCAATCAAAATCAAATCTTTGTCTTTTAAAATACTATTGTTTTCAACATAATGTAAAATTGTGGCATTTTGTCCAGCCGCTACTATCGAAGGATAAGCCCAATTACAATTATTTTGGCGAAAAAAACCTTCAATTAAACCTTCCAAATAATATTCATACAAATCAACTTGACAAGCTTGTCTGGCTAAATTATGAGCTTTGGCTGCAATTTGAGTGGCAATTTTTATTTGTTCGACTTCCCAATTTTCTTTGAATAATCTTAATTCAGCTAATAAATTTTGCGTACTTGTAATTTGATAAATCCGTTTTTGTCTGATTAATTCAAGTATTTCAATTCCTAAAGTTGCATAATTTTCAGACCCAAAATCAAAATAAATATGTTGTAATCCACCCAAAAGTTTTTCTAATTGAGGTTTTAATTCGCTAAATAAAAAACTTTTTTCAATACCACTAATTTGACTAGCCCCAGCTGGACCACTCCGATAACCAGTCCAAATTTCTTTTTCTTTTTCTTTCGGTCTGACAAAAATATAATTGAGCGTCTCTTTTTCGGTTTTGATAATTAAAAAAGCTGACTCTGGCTCATTGAAACCAGTCAAATACCAAAAAGAACTATTTTGCCGAAATTTATGCTCAACATCAGAGTTACGGTGAGTTTGCTGAGCAGATAAAATTAAAGCCGCTGAATTGACGGGCATTAAATTAGCTAATTTTTCTCGTCTTGCTTTTAAGTTATTAAGCGGAATTTCTGGCATTTTAAGCCCCAAAGCGATAACCAAAACCTCGAACAGTGGCTACATGCTTTCCTTGATCACCCAAAATTTCACGGAGCCAGCAAGCATGAACATCAACTGATTTTTCCCCGACATTTTCATTTCCCCAAACAGCGTCTAAAATTTGTCCCCGAGAAAAAACCCGCCTTGGATTGAGCATTAAAAGCTTCATCATGCCAAATAATTTTGGTGATAATTGTTTTTCTTCTTGGTCTACCCAAACCCGATGAGCGTCTAAATCTATGACAATTCGATCATAAACAATTCTTTTGCTTGGGCTAGCCGAAATCTGTTCGGTACGACGCAAAACACTACGCATTCTTGCCATTAATTCTTCTTGATTAAAAGGCTTAGTTAAATAATCATCTGCTCCAGCTTCCAGACCTTGAATTACTTCTTCCTTGGCTGTTTTCCCTGTTACCATAATGACTGGCACTGATTGCTGAGAAGCTCTTAATTGTTTTAAAAAGTCTATTCCTTGCATTGCACCGGGTAAATTCCAGTCTAAAATAATTAAATCACAAGGTTGCAAATGAAATGATTCTGAGGCTTTTTCGGCATCAGTAACTCCGACTACTTGGTAACCCTCTTTCTGTAAAAAGAAAGTTATTGCCTCTAAAAGAGGAATTTCATCTTCTACTAAAAGTACTCTAATTGACATTGTCTCTCTTTAAGCTTTAGAAACTTTAATATATTAACTTTAACATGTGATTGAGGCTTTAATTACTTAATACAAAATTTTTAGTTATTAAATATTCAATCAAGGCTTAATTTTTTCTTTCCAATTTAACGATTAATTAAAGCAAAAATCATTCAATTAAACGAAGAGAGTATCTGAAAAGTAAGTAAAGAAAAATAAATTGTCATCGTGTAAATTTAATTTGTCAGGATTATAAAATCACTTAATTGCAGGATTTTAATATTTAAATTTTGAGCTTTTTCGAGCTTAGAGCCAGCATTTTCTCCGCAAAGTAAATAATCCGTTTTTCGAGAAATTGAATTTAAAACTTTTCCGCCTTTTGAAATTATTATTTCTTCTAGCTCAGCACGAGGCTTATCAAAAGTCCCAGTTATGACAAAGGTTTTATTTAGCAAAGTCTGCTCCTCTTTGTTTAAAGCTGGCTTTTTATTTGTTGCTTTAATGCCAACTTCTTCCAAATCCTTGATAAATTGTCTATTTTCGGCTTCTTGAAAAAAATCATAAATTTCACAAGCCATTATTTCGCCAATTCCATGAATATTTTTTAATTCATCTAAAGAAGCATTTGCTATTTCAGTCAAAGAATCAAAATTTTGGCTCAATAGTTTGGCGGAAGTCGCCCCAATATAACGAATACCCAAAGCATTAATCAAGCGGTCTAAGCTAGTATTTTTGCTATTCTCAATTGCTTTTAACAAATTATTAATCGACTTTTCTTTAAAGCCTTCCAAAACCAATAAATCTTTCTGCTCTAATTTATACAAGCCTGGAATAGCATTAATTAGTTTTTGCTCAAGTAATTGTTTTATAATTGCCTCACCCAGACCTTTAATTTCCATAGCATTTTTGCTAGCCCAATATTCAATTTTCCTTTGTATTTGAGCAGGGCAAGCTTTAGTATTTGGACAACGAATAGCTACTTCATTTTCTTTTCTTGCTAATTCTGTGCCACAACTTGGGCAATTTGTCGGAAAAATAAAAGCTTGATTATCTGTTTTTCGTTTTTCTTTTATTACTTCAATAATTTCAGGTATTATTTCGCCAGCTTTATGAATTAAAACAAAGTCTGAGAGCCTAATATCTAAGTTGTTAATATAATCAGAATTATGCAAAGAAGCTCTGCAAACAGTTGTACCTGCTAATTGAACTGGCAATACTTCTGCAACTGGCGTAACCGCTCCAGTACGACCAACTTCAACCAAAATATTTGTAATTTGAGTTTCAGCTCTTTCGGCTACAAACTTGTAAGCAACTGCCCAGCGAGGATATTTGGAAGTTTGACCTAATTCTTGCTGTTTATGAACTGAATTTAATTTAAAAACAATGCCATCAGTCGGATAGTCTAAAGCTTTTCTTTTATTATCCCAATTCTCACAAAAATCCTGTAATTGATTAATTCCTGTCAGTAATTTATAGTTTGGATTCACTGGAAAGCCTAATTCAATCAGCTTTTGCAAATTATCAAAATGAAAAAACAAGCGTTCAGCACTGATTAATTCATAAATAAAAACACTTAAATTCCGTTCAGCACAAATTTTAGAATCAAGCAATTTAACCGAACCAGATGCTGCATTGCGTGGATTAGCAAAGCCAATTAATTTTTCAAAGCTTGAATAAGTCATAAATATTTCACCACGAACTTCGAGCTTTCCCTCGAAAGGTATTTCTAAAGGTAAAGTTTTAATAGTTTTAACATTTTCGCTAATATCTTCACCAATTAAGCCATTTCCCCTAGTTAAAGCTTTTTGAAATTTTCCATTCTCATAAAAAATGCTTACCGAGAGACCATCTATTTTTAATTCAGCGACAATTTCATCATTTAAACTATCAGAACGATTTAACCAAATTTTCAAATCCTCAATTCCAAAAACATTTTCCAAGCTCAGCATTGGTTTCGAATGATTATACTTTTTTGATTTAGTTTCTAATTCTAAGCTACCAGCTTTTTGGCTAGGACTATCAGGAGTTTTGAGGTCTGGATAATTAATTTCTAGCTCTACTAACCGTTTATAATGAGCATCATATACTTCATCTGATACTTCTGGTGAGCTTTCCTCATAATAAAGTTTATTCCAATAATTTAATTTAACTTTTAAATCTTCTATTTCTTTTTGTATGTCTGAGAGCTTTAAATCCTGCATTTATTTAATTACCTTGAGCTTTAAGCAATGTGCAAATCAATTAAATAATACTAGTTTCAAGTTTATCTATTTTTTCAGCTAATATAAAATCTTTTTCGGTTAATCCATTTAAATCGTGTGTATATATTTTGAGCTCAACTTTTCCCCAATTGATGATGATTTCGGGGTGATGATTAATTTCTTCCGATATAATGGCAATTTGGTTTACAAACTTGATACAGAGCGGATAATTGTCGAATTTAAAGCTCTTAAAAATTACTTTATCTTTTAAAATCCAATTTGATATTTTTTGTAAATGATTACTAATTTGACTTTCAGTCAGTAAATTTAATACCATAAATTATTTAACTTCGGAGAGAGAGGGATTCGAACCCTCGATACAGTTACCTGTATACAGCATTTCCAGTGCTGCGCCTTCAACCGCTCGGCCATCTCTCCAGTTTATAGGTCTAAATAGAATAAAAAATATATCATCAAAAAGCTTTTATAAGCAATTCTTATTTTTATTAGTTCTGCTCAGCCCATAAACTTTTGGTTAATAATAAATTTAAAAAAATTAAACTTGAGTAATTGTTTCTAATTGTTCAAAGTTTTCACATAGCATTCTTTCAACACCCATTTTCATTGTCATGGAAGAACTTGGACAGCTTCCACAAGCACCAACTAATTCAACTAATAATTCATATTTTCCATTAGCTAATTTATTAAAACCATGAATAGCCATATCTCCACCATCCATCATTAAAGCTGGTCTGATCTTTTCATCAATTAAAGCCAAAACCTCAGCCTGAAAAGCTTTTTCTTGTTCTTCATTCATTTCAATGGTTTTGTTTTCAATTTCAGTGTTCATTTTATTTATTTTTTTTAACTTAACTATTTTAATTTTACTTGCAATATAAGTAATCAGTTTAATTAAAATTAATGCTATCTTTAATAGAATATAAATGATCCTAAAGTGAAGAGGACTTTAAGGATAAATTTGTCAGAGTTGCAATAAGTATATTATAATTACTTATAAATTCTTAATAAATTAAAGAAAATTTTTCTGGATTTGATTAACTACAAAAGTTCACACCTATTATTTGAATTAAAGAGGGCAAATAAATGTAATGCTAGGACAAACTTTAACCACCTCTTTTATTAATCAGAGTACTGAGACAAATACTAATACCGAACAACTCAGAGCCATTAAAGCTTTGCGTGAAAAACGGATGTTTAAGCTTATTTGCGGAGCTACTTATTCAGACTTTGAGGCAATTGTAAAATACAGCCACATATTCACTCGAGCTGGGGCGCATATAATTGATATTGCCGCTCACCCAACCATTGTTAGTGCCACCAAAGAAGGAATTGAAAAAGCTGGCGTACCCAAAGATAAACAACCAGCTATTATGGTCAGTTTAAGCTTAGATCATAAGCAAGATCCACATTTTAGGCGAATAGAATTAAAAGAATCTTCCTGTGATACTTGTGGAGTTTGTATTCCTAATTGTCCTACTCAGGCTTTTAGCATTAGAGAGGGTAAATTATCTTATCAAAAAGAGCGTTGTTATGGATGTGGTGCTTGTGTGCCTTTATGTCATGTTGATGCTTTAACTCCAGTACCAATTAAGGCTTTTCAGCCAGCCATATTACCAGAGCTTTGGGATTTAGGAGCTAGATGCCTTGAAATTCATGTCGGGCCAAATTTTTATTGGTTTGAATCTTATTTAGAAAAAATCCGTGAAATTTCTCCTCAACCATGGTTAATATCAGTTTGTATTGGTAGTGGATTTTCTTCATTTAATGAAATTCAGGAACAAGCCCGTGAAATTTATAATATATTAGGTGAAGGTGCTTTAATTCAGGTAGATGGTAAACCGATGACTGGTTATAATAAACAAGACTCCTCGATGTTACAAGCTCTGGCTGTGGCTGAAGCAGTTCTGGAAGCTAATACTCATATTTTTGTACAAGTATCTGGTGGTATTAATGACCGTGTAAAAGCTTTATTGAATCAATTTGATTTACGAGTGCATGGTATTGGAATGGGAAGTTATGCCAAAAAATTAATTGAACCTTATTTGGACGATATAGAAACGGCAGTTCAAATTGCTAGCAAATTAGTTTCTTCCGCCAGACCTTATTAATACTATGCGTATTTGCAGTAAGTAATTAAAGTTTTAAGTTAAAATCAAAGTGTGTTAAATAATATTCAAAATACAATTCATATAACGCATCTTTATCCTAGGCATATGTCTTTGTACGGAGACAGGGGAAATATTATTGTTTTGGCTCATAAAGCAAAATTAGCTGGAATTGAAATTGTTTTGCAGAATTGTTCAGTGGGCGAAAGTATTAATCCTAAGTGCCAAATAATACTTTTGGGTGGCGGACAAGATAATGATCAAGAAATTATCCAAAATGATTTATTAAAAAGACAAAATGAATTATCTGATCTAATAAAAAACGGAAGCACTTTTTTGGGGATTTGTGGTGGATTTCAATTATTGGGGCAAAGTTATCAAACCGCTAATGGACAGGAAATTCAAGGTTTAGGTTTTTTAAACATGAAAACAATTAATGCTAAGCCTGATGAAAAAAGAATAATTGGGAATGCAATTGCGGAAAGTCCTGTTTTTGGTAAATTAATTGGCTATGAAAATCATGGTGGAAGGACTTTTTTGCCACCCGAATTAAAACCTTTGGGGCAAATTGTGCAAGGTGGCGGTAATAATGGGCAAGACAAAAGCGAAGGAGTCTTAACTCAATGGGAAAAAGGTTTAATTTTGGGTACTTATTTTCATGGTTTTTTGCCTAAGAATCCGCAAGTCGCTAATTATTTAATACAAAGATTTTTTCCAAATTTTAAAATATTAAATAAGTCTTTGTCGCTTTTAGAATCAATGAATCAAGCTAATAATCTGAAATTAAGTTATTGAGTTAATGTGATTCCAAGTTCAATACTTTTTATTTTTATACTTTTGTAAAAGAGCTTTCTTTAAACCATTGAGAGAGCTAAATTCAGCTGATTCAAATTTAACTTTGCCAGAATTTTCCATATATATTAATTTAAAATCTTCACCTTTCCAATATTCACCAATAAATAAATTGGCATAATAATTGGCTTCTTTGTCTCGGTCTATTAAAATAAAGTTACAGCTTTTATGCAATTGAAACCAAATATCTAAAAATTGTGAAATATAAATTTTATTCTTTTCACTGGAAGCTTGATAAATTAAAATTATAGTTTCATTTTGTTTATTAATTAAATTATCAAGTGAAGCAATTCTAATTTCTTCGGGATATAAATCTTTTAAAGATTCCAAATTTAAATATTGATGCCCATAATCACTTAAAAACTTAACCGAATAATTCAGATTAGCCGTGTTTGGTTGCGAATAAGCAATCTGAGACTGACTGAAAAAGGTAAAAAAATAAAAAAGTAAAAAAAAGTAAAAATTCAAGCTGTGTTTTTAATAAGAACTGGAATAATAACAATAAGCGAAATAAATCAAAAAATCTATTTTCAAGACTATCTAAAAACCTTAAAAAATAGTAATCTATACTTAATTTAGATAAATTGCAAACTTAAATTAGGATATATTAAGAATGAGTTGGTTCGACCAGATGTTTAAAGGAAATATGTCTATGAATGCGTCCATAGGTATAGACTTAGGGACAGCAAATACTTTAGTCTGTGTCTGTGAACCAGCTAGCCGAAATAATGAATATAAAGTAAATATTATTCTTAATGAGCCTTCTGTCGTGGCAGTAGATGATCATAAGGTTTTGGCAGTTGGCAGAGAAGCTCAGAAAATGATTGGGCGAACACCAGATAATATTAAAGCAATTAGACCGCTCAGAGATGGTGTTATTGCTGATTTTGATTGTGCTTCGCAAATGATTAAAGAGTTTATCAGAAGAGCAACTAAAAATAATTTATTATCACCGCTCAGAAAACCAAAAATAGCAATTGGTGTTCCTTCTGGTATTACTTCTGTTGAAAGAAGAGCTGTTAGAGATGCTGCTGAAGATGAAGGTCAGGTTTTTTTAATTGATGAACCCATGGCGGCCGCAATTGGGGCGGGTTTACCAGTTGCTGATCCAGTTGGCAGTATGATTGTTGATATTGGTGGTGGCACAACTGAAATTGCAGTTATAAGTTTGTCTGGGATTGTGGTTAGTGAATCTATTCGGGTAGCTGGTGATGAATTAAATGAAGCTATAATCCAATATTTGAAAAAAGTATATAATTTAGCAATTGGTGAGCGAACAGCTGAAGAAGTTAAGTTTTCTTTAGGTCCTAATTTTGGTAATAATGGCGATGATAAGTTTGAAGTGAGAGGTTTAAATTTAATTAATGGTTTGCCACGCACTGTTTCAATTAGCCAAATGGAAGTGCGTGAAGCCATGGTTGAGCCTTTAACTTCGATTATTGATGCGGTTAAAAGAACATTAGAAAGAACTCCGCCAGAGCTAGCAGCTGATATATTTGAAAGAGGAATTACTTTGGCTGGTGGTGGTGCTTTGCTTGACGGTTTAAATGTTGCAATTCAAAATGAAGTTGAAGTTCCAGTTTCAGTTTCAGAGACAGATCCGTTAAAGTGTGTAGTAAATGGGGCTGGACGAGCTTTAGTTGATAAAACTTTAAAACGCATTTTAGAAAATCAATCGGACGGTGGAAATAATAATGACCGTTAATTAATTAAAAATAAAAGCTATGAATCTAGAGCCAGAAGCACAAGATAAAAAAGTAGAAACTGCAACAAAAAGTCAAAGACCGAATAATTTAAATAAAAAACAAATTATTAAAGATCTTTGGAAAACAATTGGTAATAAATCGGCTTCTCATCAATTAAAAGCTGAGGAAATGACTAAGTGCGGAATTTCGGAAGATAAGCATGACAAAGTTAGGGAAGCCATAAGTAAGGCTAATTCTTCTGGGCAAAATATTGTTTTTTCGGCTTTAGCTTGGTTTTTTGGCACAATTGGTAATTTTATAGACAGTATTTTTAAAGTAATACTGATTGCGTTTGTTTTTCTCTTAAGTCTTCAGTTACCTTATTTGAATGAACATGCTAATCAAAAATCAAAAGAAATTGTCCAAAAAGCTGAATCAGACTTACAAAAACATGAAGAAACTTTAAGTCAGTTCAAGCAAGTTTTGGCTAAGTACAAAATAAAAGAGCAAAATGCTGAACAAGAGATACCAGCAACG
>CANLFK010000035.1 GCA_947489925.1 Candidatus Caenarcanales bacterium | reverse complement strand
TGAATACGCTAAGTTTTGCAATTAATTCGTCTAATATGATATTTTTTTCATGAGGCTTTTTATTTAACAATACATATATTAGCCTCAACCTTTTATTTTTTCTTTAAAAGTTTTGTACCGTAGTTAGCGAATTCACATTAAATTATAAATCAAGACAAATACAACCTAATTTTCCGTCCTGAAAGTATTTAACAAAGGATTCAGCTTTCATTCTCAAGCTTAAATCATATGCTTTTGGATGAATATCTGGATAATTAGTAGCTAAAAATATTAATAATTTATCTTTTAAAAGCTCTAAGTCAAATAATTTTTGTGGTAATAAATTACATAAAGCCAATTTATAAGCAATTTCAAATTCAACCGATAAAGGCATAATTCCAGGGGAATCTAATAAGTCAAAATCAGCACCTTCTACCCATTGCATTCTTCTGGTAATACCTGGTTGATTTCCAGTTTGGGCTTTTTTGCCACTTTTAAGCAATGAATTCAAGAAAGTAGATTTTCCGACATTTGGTAAACCACAAACTCCTAATCTAATTTTGCGTCTACGACCTTGGTTTTGCAGTTTTTCTTTAATTTCTAATGAATTATCTTTAATTAAATTACTTAATTTAGCCTTCCATTCATGAGGTTTGTGAGCATTAATTGAAAGTGTATTCACAAAGTGCTTTTTCAAAAAATCTTTATCCGCAATATCTGAATGAGTAAAAACCTGTATTATTTTTTTATTTCCCCAAAATTCACGATTTGGATATTGACCGCTAATTGGTACTCTTCCATCAATTAACTCAATTACTATATCAAGCAAATTAAGCCATTTATTTTTTAATTCCTGTTCAGCAAGCTTTATATGACCTGGATACCAAGAAAACTTTTTTACTTTGTCTGCTGAATTGTCTGTTTGTGTTTCTGTCATAATTTATTATCTTCAAAAATTAAATCCTCAACTAACCATTCATATGGGGATTTTTTAGGTAAATTTGGGTGAAATAAATCTTTGGCTTTTTTATTTCCCGAAACTTCCATTCGCCAAGCTAAATGATTAAAACCATAAAAAGCTCTTTGTAAATGAACAGTTGGACAATAATTATTAGTTGGGAATATTTTTTGCCAATTTTCAGGTTGATTTTGATTAGTTTCACACACTTTAGCCCATAATGCACTAGACAAAGGAATAACCCCATCATTTAAACGCAAATTATCTCTTAGAGAAGGTTTTTCATCTTTATGATTTTTAGCCGCCATCCAGCGATTCAATTCATTCATTGCACTTTCTCTGTTTAATAAATTTCTTAAAACACTTTCAGTAATATTAACCTTTAAAAAACCTTCAAAATCTTGAGCATATGGCGGATAAATATATGAACCATAAACAATAAATTTATTTAAATCTTCTTTGTCTGGCTGAGGAATAGATAAAGCTTCAGGCGGAACTGTGTATTTAGCAGAAGCTGGTATATTATCATCAAAATTAGTCCAAGCTTGCTCATAATAAGCATATTTATAACGATTTTTCAAAAATTGCAAAAGTTTTTCATTTTTAGCTCTTTCAAGAAAATTTTGATTTTTTAAAACACTTCGTGTCCAATTCTCTGTTAAGGTAACAGTCCCCTGATGAGGAGAAGCTAAAGTTATTATTTTATTTATTTTTAAGCTTAAATTTGAACTTTTAGAATTTATAATACGAGCAATTAAGCCGCCCTGACTATAACCAATAAAAGTTATTTTTTTTAGATTTGGCTGTTTTATTAATAATTCATTTAAGCCACTTTCCAATAAAGAAGAAGCACTAAATAAACTTTGCCAGCCATCATAACGAAATACAAAAAAAGCATATTTCCCTTTTTGGGCTTCAGTTAATTGCTTAGAGCTTTGCCAAAAATTCCATAGGTTTTTCCACTCATAAAATTCATTTTTTAAACTAACCGAATTTAAACCAGGTATTAAAATTATTGCTGTTTCGGCTGAATTAATATTTTTTTTTGAAATAGCGGTTAAAGTGTCGATTTTTTGTAATGCACCAGTAACATGAATTGCATCATAAATATTTGGCTTACTTTCTTTACTAAAGGCTTGAAGCGAAAATAATATGCAAAATAATATTACTACAAGATTTTTAATTTTCATTTATAAAAGTTAAAGCTATTTAAAGATTGAATAATATTTTTAAAATTATATAAAGTAGTTTAAATTAAAACAGAATTTTATCCACAACTAATTTTATACAATGTAAATATTTAATTTTTGCAAACTTTTGTTTGAGTTTTTAAGTTATACTTTTATCAAGCTTAACATTTTGTTAATTTTTGTAGATTTCATTAATAAATAATTATGAGAATTCCAAGTAATAATTTAAATACTGTATATTCCAAAAATTTAATAAGTTCAAAATCTTCAATGCAAAGCCTAAAATATGGTTTGGCAGTCGCAACAATTCCACTTTCGGCTTTATGGGCAACTTCAGCTACTTTTGCTCATGTAGATTCAGCCAAAGACAATCCCATTTTAAATTCTTTAGTTTCCAATCAAAATCTTTTGGCTTCACTGATCTTTGGCACTGTGGCAACTTCGGGCTTTTTAAGTATGTATCCGCTTCGTAGTATAAATTTTGCTTTAGCGGCTTTGGGTGCTTTGGGTGGTTATTTTGCTTTAAATGCTGAAGATGATGAAGATAAAAAACATAATATTTCACAAATTTTAGAAGCTATTATAATTGGTTTTTTAGGCGTAGCCGCTGTTTCTAAGGGTAATGTTTCTCACAAATCAAATGGTTTCAATTTTGAATTTCCGCAAGCTAATAATTTAAATGAAGTAAAAAACGGCTGGCAAAAAAACCTTGGGGCTGAAACTAGCATTTTAAAAGAACAATTATTAAATTTCCCTTCTCTGAGCAAAGATTTTTTAGTTGGTACGGCTAATGGTCTTAAAAATGTTTTTTTTCCAAATCAAGAATTTAAGAACTTAGGCAAATTAGATAGATTTAGAGAAGCAGCCACAAAATACGGAAAGAACTGGTCAAGCGGAGCTTTTCAAATTACTGGAATTATGAGGCTTTTAGCTTGTGGATTAACGCTTTCTTCGCTTCTTTTAAAAAACGATGAAGTTGACAATTCTAAAGCAAAAAAACAAAAAGACGGTTTGGCTGATGCTGGCGGCTGGTTGGTTAGTCTTAGTTTAATTCCAGCGGCTATTGCGGCTTTAAACAAAAATACTAAATGGGGAGCTTTGCCTAATTTATTATTTAATGCTTCGGCTTTACTGGCAATACCGGGTTTAGGTTTCAAATTAATTCCTAAAGACTGGATTAATAAGCTTTTTGGTGAAGATAATTCTAAATCAATTAATGACTTTGTTAAAATAGCTGGTGGTTTATGCACAAAAGTATTAATTGCTTTGCAAATGTTGGCTTATGCTTTGTCTCAGTGCGTCAAAAAGTAAAAATAAATCATTCCAAAAATATCAATTATTTCTGCCAGAGGGCTAATTGCTTGGCATAATAAGTAATTACTGCTTGACAACCAGCTCTTCTAAAACATAAAATACTTTCTTCAACGACTTTTCTTTCATCCAAATAGCCATTTAAGGCGGCGGACTTGAACATTGAATATTCACCCGAAACTGAATAAGCAATAATTGGTAAATGCGAAATTTGGCTAGCTCGATAAATAATGTCTAAATAAGGCATTCCTGGCTTTACCATAATTAAATCAGCTCCTTCATTTATATCTAACAAAATTTCTTTTTCGGCTTCCTTAGCATTAGCTGGATTTAACTGATAAGAAGTTTTGTCGCCAAATTGTAAGCTAGAACTAAGTGCTTCCCTGAATGGACCATAAAAACCAGAAGCATATTTGGCCGAATAAGCCATGATTAAAGTATTGTGAAATTTATTTTGCTCTAAAGCTTTTCGTATAGCCAAAATACGACCATCCATCATATCCGAAGGAGCAATTATGTCCGCTCCAGCCTCTGCTTGGCATAAAGCCATTTTCACTAATATATTAATAGTTTCATCATTTAAAATATAATTATTTTCATCACAAATTCCATCATGTCCATGCTTAGTAAATGGGTCTAAAGCGACATCTGTAATTAAACACAAATTGGGAAATTCTTTTTTTATAACTCTGAGAGCTGTATTTATTAAATTATTAGGATTATAAGCTTCCTGAGCGGTTTTATCTTTTTGACCTTGCTCGATAACAGGAAAAAGGGCAACTTTATTAATACCTAATTCACAAATTTCTTCTAATTCCTTTAAAAGCTCATCTAGCGAAAAACGATAAATACCAGGCATTGATTTAATTTCAATTTTTTGCTTTTCGCCAGCCAAAATAAAAACTGGATAAATTAAACGGTCAATTTCAATATTTGAGCTAATTTCAGCATTAATCGATTGAATAACTTTATTTTGCCTTAAACGCCTAGGTCTGCTTAAAGGAAAAGAAGCTTGAAAATTATTTGGCATATTATACAGTTAGCTAGATTAATAATACTTTATTTTAAATTCCTAAAATCTTTTTAGCTTGTTTTAGAGACATGCCAGTTTCTATATTGTTTTTTATTTTCAAAGTCTAAAATTGCATTCAAAAAACTAATTAGAATATTTTTATTTTTAATATTCCCGAAAATCTTTTTATTTGAATGCAATTTTACTTAAATCTAAAAATCTCATGGTTTTAAACCAATCAGTTAAGCTGCTTTATCTTCAGATGAGGGTTCTTCAATATTTTTTTTCTTGAAATCGTAAATCCGTCCATTATAATAGCCACAAGTACCGCATATTTGATGAGAGATTTTAGGCCCACCACAATTTGGGCAAGGAGTAGCTTTTAGAATTTGTAGTTTTGCTCTTCCAGCTTTGCCTTGTCTGGATTTCTGTTTTGATTTTCTTTTCTTTGGTACAGCCATTATCTTAAGTTTAAAATTAGAATTTATATTGAAAAAGAGTTAATAATTCTAACACAAAAATACAAACTATTCAAAAACTCTTAAAATACAAGCAATTTCTCTAATTGGTTTTAAAATTTTGACCTCTCTCAAAGCCAATTCAAAATCATTTTCGGAAACTTCATGAGTTAAAAAAGTTAAAGTTGCTTCTTCTGTTTGATTATTATGCTCAATATTTTCATCATTATAGGCTTTTTGAGAGATTGATTCAAGGCTAATATTATTTTTTGCCAAAACATTCCCCAAATCCCTGATTACACCGACTTGATCATCAACAATAAGTCTTACATAAAAACGATAATTATGCTCAACACCCTGATTTGGCTTAATTAATGAATTTATTTTATAAGGTAAGTATGATTGAGTTGAATCTGCTAATTTTTGAATAGATAAAACATCTCCTAAAATAGCACTACTAGTCGGCTTAGCACCAGCTCCAGAGCCAACTAATAAAAGCTCCTGGATTAAATCACCCCTTACCAAAATTGCATTTAAAACATCATCAATCTTAGCTAATGGCTTTTTGGCTGGAATCAAGCAAGGATAAACTTTAACTTTGATCTCATCTTTATTAAGCTTTTTTGCCACGCCTAATAATTTAATTGAAAAACCTAATTCTTTTGCCAAATTAAAGTCTAAAACCGAAATGTCTTTAATGCCTTGACAAAAAACTTGAGAGGGTGAAATATAATTGCCAAAAGCTAAGGAAGCCAAAATAGAAATTTTATATTTCGCATCAATTCCTTCCAGATCATTGGTTGGGTCTGGTTCTGCATAACCTTTTTCTTGAGCTTCTTTTAAGGCTAATTCAAAACTATGACCCCTTTTCATTTGAGTCAAAATATAATTAGTTGTGCCATTCAAAATGCCGACTACTTCAGTGATTTCATTAGCTTTGAGACTATCAAGTATTGTATTAATAATTGGTATTCCACCACCAACAGTCGCATCTAATCTAACTTGAACACTATTTTGAAAAGCAGTCTCAAAAATTTGTGGCCCATGCTTGGCAATTAACTCTTTATTAGCAGTAACTAAATGTTTTTTATTTTGCAAAGCCTTAATCACAAATCCCAAAGCTGGCTCTTCTCCGCCTAAAACTTCAATAATTAAATTTATTTCGGGATCATTTAAGATTTCATCAGCATTATTTGTTAAAAAACTATTTGCAATATTTCTTTTTTTATTAAGATCTTTAACAAAAGCTTTTTTTAATTTTAAGCTGGGATTTTTATTAGCTAGTAATTCAAGAGCAACGGCTTCTCCAATATTTCCACAACCTAATAAACCAATTGTAAATGTTTTTTGCATTTTAATTCTTTAAGATAAAACCAAGCTAGCTGAATCATAATAACGATTATTACGGATAAAAGTGGCAATATCATTAAATCTAACACCATATTTTTTCATGGCGGCATGTGCCAAAGGAGAAATAAATTGTCTTAAATAAAAAGGTTGATCAATTACAAAATGATGTATTGCATGAGTTCCACCAAAATTGAAACAAAATAACTGAAAAGGAAATAAATACCAAGGCTGAAGAACTTGAGTTTGTTTTAAAATATCAGCTTTTTTAATATCTCCATAATAGTGGCAATTGGAAGAAACAAAAGATAAACAACCCTGCCTTAAAATATTTGGTCCAACATAAACAATCATTAAAGTATTAACTATCGCAATATACCATTCTGGGAAAGGCGGCACAACAGTATGAATTAAATTAATAATTTTCCAACCTTGATGAGTCAAAAAACTAAACCAAATGACATTAAAAATAATAAATATTGGAAAAGTAGCTCCCCAAATTTGCTTGAGACTGAATTGTGGAATTTGCTGTTTTAACTCATTAAAATTAATCCAACCTAAAGCGGTATCAAACATAGTAATTAATCTTTTTAAACCATATTTCATACCATTTCCAATTAATCTTTCTTCAATATCAATGGTTTGACCAGCTTCACGGTGATGCAACATATGAATCATTTTGCGATACCAAGGGCTAATTAAATTTCCTCTAAATATCCAAATAATAGTCATGAAAGTATTTTGAATAAAAGGTCTAGTCCCAAAATACAAATTATGAATTAAATCATGTTCAAGCTCATGCAAAAAAGAAGTACAAAAAGCATTTAAGATAAAACAAAGCCAAGCTGGCATTATGCCTTGAATATATAAATAAGAATTAAGTAAAAAACAAAAACAAGAAGTAAGTAGAATTAAAGCTCCTAATAAATTCTGTCTTTTTAAAATGGGAAATTTTCTGACTAATTTGTCTCCAGCATAACGAATCACAGCCGAAATTCGCTGTATTTTTTCCCGCT
This sequence comes from Candidatus Caenarcanales bacterium, assembly GCA_947489925.1. Classification (GTDB taxonomy): domain Bacteria; phylum Cyanobacteriota; class Vampirovibrionia; order Caenarcaniphilales; family Caenarcanaceae; genus JAAFJH01. The sequence continues at coordinate 7,539 of CANLFK010000035.1, read as the reverse complement.
CAGGTAAATTTAATGTTTTGCTCATATTTGGCATCGGTAATTTGAAACCTTTTTAATAACTATATTTGTTTTACCAAGTTTTGTAAACAATTTTTCAGCTTTCATATAGGCAATTCATATAGCTTAATCCTTCACATATATGAAACAATGAGTTTTAATATTAACTTCTTAATTTTTGGTTTATTAATTAAGTATGAAAAAACTTTTATTATTGACATCTTCTGTTTTAGGCTTATTAATAAGTCCACCTTTTTTTGTTAGCTCTCAAACCTTTTGGGAAGAAGAAGCGGAAAAATCAACACAAAAATCTGACTCAAATTTAGTTAAAGCCAAACAGGAATTATCTCAAACAACAAAAATCTCTGACACTCCAAAAAAAACAACTAAAGCAGAAGTCAAAAACAAAAAAACAAGCCCAAAAGTCAAACCTTTAGTAATAGAAAAGCAAAATAAAGCTGATAAAGATATTACTAAACCAATTGAATTAGAAAACAAAAAAGATATTATCCCCCAAACACCAGTCAGTGAAAAAGACAAAGAAAGTACTGAATTAAAAAAAATTACTGATGAAAGCAAAGAACAAGGAAAAAAGAATTTAGATATTATTAATTTTATTCAACCTTCAGTTGAGCTTAACAAAGATGAACAAGCTTTAATTAATTATGCCTTAACTCGTACCGAACAAGAACAATTAACTATTTTGTGGAGAGCAACACTCGAAAGGAATAAGACTATTCGGTTTATTGTTCAAAAATTAACGCCAGAAGATAAAAATCAAAAGAAAAATCAAGTTTTAAGTCAAATTTTAAATACGGCTATTTTCTTGCCTTTTTATGCTTTGCAAACAGTTGCTCCGACAGATATTTCGTCTTTGTCAAGTTATGTTGGAGCTGGCTTGGCAAGTGATTTGATTAATGGCAAGGCTAAAAAAAATAGTGATCATATGCAATTAAGCCAAACTGAAATGGTTATTATGTTTATGATGATTGACCAAGTAGCAGAAAGAGTAAGACAACAATATCATTCTTACAAAGAAGAAAGAACTGATGCCGCTTTAGCCTATAATGAATTACAAGAGGCAAAAAATGAAGCCTCCGCCGCTTTAAATATTAATAGCCCAGAATCACAGTTTTTAAGCCAAATTAGAATTAGACAAATTGAAAGAGAGCTAAAAAGAATTAATTTCCGCATGAGATCCAGCCGTATTATTTTAACTGATTTGTCTGGAGCTGAACCAGTAGCGGAAGTGGATAAATTAATGGATAAAGAAATTGCTACTTTAATTGATTTGCCAACTACTTAAAATTAAACGGAATGAATATATTGCTGAGACTTTATTTCAAGCCATTTTTGTAATCGTTTCATTTCTAAAGAAATTAAGGTTTCAGCTTTTTGTATTTGCCCAGAGCGTTTAGTAGCGTTTTCTTTAACTGTATTTTGTAAATAGTCTAGATCGATTAATTTAATAAAATCTTTTTCTGCAACTTTTGGATCAACATTACGAGGCAAAGTCATGTCGCAAATAATAAATTTTTTATTGTTCTTTAGCTCAAAATATTCGGGTTTAATAATGTAATGCGGGGCATTAGTACAAGCCAAAATGATGTCATAATCATATAAGTAATCTTGTAATTTTGTATAATCAATTGATTTGGTAAGTCCATATTTTGTTAATAATAAAGTGTGTGATTCAGAGCGACTAACCAAAGTTATATTATTTGTAGCTCCTTGTGAATGAAGATGATCAAGGCATAATTCAGCCACTTGCCCAGAACCTAAAATCATAATATTTTTTTGGCTAATTTCTTGCGGTGAAATCAAACCTTGTATTATTTGCAAAGCTGCTGCTGGAACGGACATAGCTCCTTTAGCAATTTCGGTTTGAGCTCTAACTTTTTTGCCAACGGCTAAAGCTTTTTGAAATAATTGATTTAAGAAACAATCACTATATTTAAAGCATTGACTATAAGCTGTTTTTAATTGATTTAGAATTTGTCCTTCGCCTAAAATCATGCTCTCTAAACCAGCTGAAACCCTAAATAAATGCTCAATAGCTTCATCACCAATTTTAAAATTTAAATGTTCTCGAATTAAGCTTATATCAACTTTTTTGAGCTCAGAAATACTGTAAATAGCTTTTTCTTTGACTTGTTCTGGAGAATATTTACTAGAAAAATAAAATTCAGTTCGATTACAGGTGCTAAGAATAATTGTAGAGCCAATTTTAGTTAATAGCATTTGCAAAGCCTCTTCAAAAGCGGCAGAAGAAAGCATGGAAAAAGCAAATTTTTCTCTAACTTCAATTGGGCTAGACTTATAATCAATGCTTAAAACAAAGATTTGAGAATTCAATTGAGAGGTTTGATAATTACTCAATTTTTTAATTTATCTGTATTAAAATTTTAACCTATGTCTCATCGTTTAGAATTATCAAAAAGTTATGAATTAAAAGAAAACCCATAAAACTTCCTCTTAACAAATAATAATTGACCAGTCTTAATTGGTATAATTTAATTAGTTTAAAGCTAAAAAAGTCTTATGGAAATTTCAAGCAGTGTTGCTTTATTTACCGCTATTGGCACTCAAATAGTTACATCTTTAGGCTTATTTTGGGCTGTTACTAGTTCTTTTAATGCTCGAATTAATGATGTTGAGAACAGATTATCCAAAGAAATAACTGAAATCAAAGTTGAACAAGCTAAGCAAGGCGGAGAAATCCATAGATTAGGCGATAAAGTTGATTATTTAAACCAAAGAATTGATTTTGTTTATAGCTTGCTTCCAATCCCAAAATTAGCTCTTCAAAATCCACAAGAATAAAATATGAATAAAAATTTAAAAACAAAAGTAATTATTGCTGGTGCGGCTGGCAGAATGGGACAAGAAACCGTTAAAGCCATTTTAGAAGATAAAGATTTAGAATTAGTTGGTGTTACTGGGCGAAAAAACTCCGATTTCATTGGCAAAGATATAGGTGAATTAATTGGCTTGGGTAATATAGGACTAAAATTAGAAGCTAATCTAAAAGATTTATTACAAAGAGAAAAACCGCAAGTAATGGTTGATTTTACTGTACCTAATGCTGTTTTCAATAATGCTCAATTAGCTTTAGACTGTGGAGTTAGCCCGATTATTGGAGCAACTGGCTTAAGTGATGATGATTTACATGAATTAGAAAAAAAAGCTAATTATACTGGACAAGCCGTTTTAATTGCCCCTAATTTTGCGATTGGAGCTTTATTGCTTATTCATGCCGCAAAGCAAGTCGCTAAATATTTTGATAATGCCGAAATTATTGAATTGCACCATGACAAAAAAGTAGATGCACCTTCTGGGACAGCTATTAAAACAGCCAAAGAATTAGCAAAAGTCAAAAAATTTAATCAACAAGAATTAAGCCCAAATGCACCTGCCCGTGGAGGATTAATTGATGGAATAAGAGTTCATAGCTTAAGATTACCGGGTTTAGTCGCTCATCAGGAAGTAATTTTTGGTGGAATTGGTCAAACTTTAACTATTAGACATGATACTTTGGATCGAACTGCTTTTATGCCTGGTGTGATTTTGGCTATCAAAGAAATTGTTAAAAGAAAAGGTTTATTTTATGGTTTAGAAAACTTTTTAGATTTAAATTAAGCAAAAAGTAAATTACAAATTCCCACGCCAACCGCCGTCAATTTCGAGATTTAAACCAGTTATATAATTGTTTTTAAGCAAAAAGACGGCGGCTTCAGCTATTTCTTTTAATTGGGCGGGGCGACCCAAAGGCAATTTATTATTTGGCCAATGAATAGTATTTTCGCAAATTCCCAAAGATAAACAATTAATTAAAACTTGATGCTCTGCTTCTTCTTTGGCAAAAGATTTGGTTAATAAAATCAAGCCCATCTTGGCAATATGATAAGGCAAAATACTGGGCTTAGCTTCAATTTGATTGGCGGTAGCATAACCAAGGCTTAAAATATTACTAATTCCTTCATTTTTGCGTAAAAAGGGTAAAACTGACGAATATAAATCAAAAACCAAATTCAAATTTGAATCAATTATTTGTCGAAATTCACTTGATTGCAATTCGTTTAAAGGTTTTTGCACAAAATCGCCAATACAATTAATTAAAATATCTAATTTACCAAGTGGCTGAATATAAGCTTTAACTAAGATTTGTATATTATTTAATTCACTCAAATCAGCTTTAATGAGAGTGTATTTTATTTTTTTGTTTTCGAGAAAATTAATTAAAGTATTTGGTTTGTTTTTTCGGTATTGCAATAAAAAATGACAATCCGAAAAATTTTTTTCTAAAGAAATTTCTTGGGCAATATTTTGAGCTATTTGGCTTCCAGAGCCAGTAATTAAAATATATTTGGTTTGAGTTTGAATCATGATTTATAAATTAAATAAAGTATTTATTGACATAAAAGTAATTTTTTGTGATTATTTTATATCTATGAAGAATACAGCTTATCAAATCGGAATATTACGAGATCATCATGGCGAGTCAAATGATTCTAGTATCTTTGAACTTACTTTAGATGTCATTCAGTGGGCAAAAAGCATTAAGGAAAGTTATAATACTTCTTCCTCGATGGACTTGCGTTTTGACGAGTTGAATATATCTTCAGCTTCTGCCTTAAGTTATGCTATTTGGCATGCTTACAGTAAAGTAGAAGAACCAGACAGCTTATATCCTTAAGCTTAATATATGCGCTTGTAGCTCAGTTGGTAGAGCACTCGGCTTTTAACCGATTGGTCGCGCGTTCGAATCGCGCCGAGCGCAAATTTATTATTAAAAAGTTTGAAGTAATTAATTAAATTTTCAGCTAAATACTTTAGAATTAAAAGACAAAATAATTTGAGATTTAGAAATATTTATTATGATAAAAGAGCATTTACCTAAATTAGCAGTTTTAGGAGCGGGCGGACTTGGGCAAGAGATGTTAAAGCTTTTGGCAAAAAGACAAAATGCAAATTTGGTGGCAATTGTCGATAAAAACGCTTATTTATACGCTGAAAATGGCTTAGACCTTAATGAGCTCAATCAAAATTTTAAAGGTGATGTTTCGAGTATTAATAATTCAGTTAAATCTCCCAATTCGATAATGTCATTATTAAGTTTATATGGCTCAGAGATTGATTGTTTATTTTATGCTTTACCTAATTTACCAACTCAATTTATTCCAAATTTAACCAAACAAATTATCGAAAATACCGCTTTTAAAGGTGTTATTGTTGATGCAATTAAACGAACTAGTGCTGTTAAATTATTAATGAATTTGGCTGATGACTTAAAAGCAAAAGGAATTTTATATTTAACTGGCTGCGGAGCAACACCCGGTTTATTAACTTCGGCAGCGGCTTTGGCGGCTCAATCTTTTGTAGAAATTCAATCAGTAAAAATTATTTTTGGAGTTGGTATTAGTAATTGGTTAGGTTATAGAGCGACAATCCGTGAAGATATTGCTCATTTATCTGGTTTTGATATTGAAAAAGTTAATGCAATGTCTGAAGCTGAAATTGACTTGGAGCTTGATAAGAGAAATGGAATTTTGGAATTAGTGAATATGGAGCATGCAGACGATATAATGCTTGAATTAGCTGGTATTTGTAGTGCTGATAAAGTTTCGGTTGGTGGAATTGTGGACACTCGAAATGCTCAAAAACCAATTTCAACGCAAGTACAAATTACGGGCTTAACTTATCAGGGAAAACAATCGACTCACACTTTTAAATTAGGCGATGAAACAACAATGTCTGCCAATGTAAACGGTACAGTTTTGGGCTATTTAAATGCTGGATTATACTTACAACAGGAATATGGAGCAAGTGGTTTTAAAACAGCCGCTGAAATAATGCCTCGTTTTGCGGCAGTAGAAATGAAAAGAGAGCATAAATTATTTAGTGAAAATGAAAATTTATTAAAGGCTTAAATATATTACAAGAAAATTTGCTTAAACTTAATTGCTTTGTGTCTTAGTAGTTTTTATCTCTAAATTCAGGATACTCTCGTGTTAAATGACAATCAGAAACAAAACTTGCATAATTATAGTAATTACATGTATATTTGCATACTAAAGGTAGCATAAATAAAAATGAACAGAGTAATATTAGGTGATTGTATCGAAGAACTTAAAAAAATTGAAGCAAACAGTATTGATTTGGTGATAGCAGATCCTCCTTATTGGAAAGTAATTAATGAAAAGTGGGACTATCAATGGAGGACAGAGCAAGAGTATGTTAATTGGTGTTTAAAGTGGATGAAAGAAGTATCAAGAGTATTAAGGCTTGGTGGTACATTCTACTGCTTTGGTTATTTTAGAACTTTGGCATTGTTAAGTACCTAAACAAAAGAAATATGGTATTTTGTGCCGATGGAATTTAATATTTCATTGACTGAGTACTTGCCTCATTCTCATCTTTTACCACACTTTTAATGTCTTCTTACTTAGTTCCATACTTAGATAATTTAGAGTTTGATTTACGGCAACAAATATTAGTAGATAAAGGTATGCGTTCTGTATCTGGAAGAGCTACCAAGAACTATAAACTCTTCCCAAATACAACAGAGAGCATATTATTTATGATTAAAGATAATAAACAATTTATAAAACCTTTTTTGAAAGAAAAGCAACAAAAACTCAGTTTAAAATCTAAAGATATTAATGAAGCACTTGGTGTTAAATCAAATGGTGGGGGCATGTGGAGCATTTATACTGGAGAAAATATTTGTGAGCAATTTCCTACTGAGGATTTGTGGAATAAATTAAGTCTAGTTCTTGATTTTGACTTTCCTTATAACAAAATTGCTCAAACATTTAATGCTGAAATGGGAATAACCGATGTTTGGAGAGATATTGATTTTTATAAAGAAGTGCGTATACACCCAACACAAAAACCAATAAAGCTTATTAAAAGATTAATTTTGGCAAGTAGTAATGAAAATGATAATGTCTTGGATCCATTTGGGGGTAGTGGATCTACGGCAACTGCATCTCTCTTAACTAATAGGAATTACTTAATAATTGAAAAAGATGAGAAGTATTATAATGAAATATTAAATCGTATTGAATTGATAAAAAACCCTTTAAGAGCTTTAGAAACCTATGAACGAGTATAATTTGTTCTCTGGGTTATACTTACGATTTCTCTGAGATTGATTTTACTCTTTGCTATTTCATTTAAAAACGGAATATTGTTTACCCAAGTTTCTTTTTTCTTTGTTATTACACTTTTTAATTCAGCTAAAGTTTGGTTTTGATTTAAAAGATTTGGTTTTACAATTGTGTCAAAATTATTATTGTTTAAAAAGTTATTTAATTCTTCATATTTAAGTAATTCAACTGGCATATTTTCTGACAATAAATCTGTCCTGTTTGTGCTTGGCTCGATGTATTTACTAATAGTTGTAGAAGGGATTAAGTAAGAAGACAGAAAAAATGTGGTAAAAGAAAGGAATGAGATATATAGAATTAAAAGAGAGTGAGAAAAGCATTTTAAAAGAAAAGATGCGTTCAAGAATCTCATTCAGAGAACAACAAAGAA
>CANLFK010000034.1 GCA_947489925.1 Candidatus Caenarcanales bacterium | reverse complement strand
CATTTTGGATTACAACAAAGTAATTAAAACCAAGCCAGATATGTTTGAGGCTTATTATAAAAGAGGTTTAGCCAAGTTTTCAGTGGGGCAAACCAAGGAAGGATTACAAGATTTAGATATTGCCATTAAATTAAATTCCAACTCAGCAGAATCCTATAATCAAAGAGGTTCAATGAAAGCTTCAATGCAAGATATTAAAGGTGCTATCAAAGACTTTGATCAAGCTATTAAATTAAACCCAAAATTAGTAGAAGCTTACAATAATAGAGCTTTTGCCAAATTATCAGAGCAGAATATCAAAGATGCTATTTCAGATTTTGACAAGTCTATTGAATTAGAGCCAAATTTAGCTGAAGCTTATAATAATCGTTGCTTTGTATATTTGCAAACTGGTTCTTTGGATAAAGCTTTGACTGATTGTAATAAAGCAATTGAATTAAAACCAAACTTTGCTAATGCTTATACAAATAGAGCTTTTATTTACTTAACTGATAAAAAGCCAAAAGAAGCCTTAGGCGATTTTAATAAAGTTATTGAATTAAATCCGAAATCAGTATTAGCTTATAATGACCGATTAATGGTAAGAAAAGACTTTAAAGACATTATTGAAGACTGTAATAAAATAATTGAATTAGACCCAAATTATGCCTTAGCTTATAATAATAGAGGCGTTGCAAGAGCTAATACCAAAGATATTAAAGGTGCTAAAGCTGACTTTCAGAAAGCTAAAGAATTATTTGAATTGCAAAAAAATAAAGGACCTGAATATCAGTTAGCTGTTGATAATTTAAAAAAGCTGGCTACCCTGAAATAGTAATAAAATTTAAAGAGTCATATTAAAATAGTGAGTTTCCTTTCAGGTTTTGACTGGAAGTATAAGTTTAAAAATTTTAAATTATGCTAGAAATTGATTTTACAAAAAGGTTTTGTATTTTGGGTTTAGGTTTAAGCGGAATGGCTGCGGTGGATTTTCTTTTAACCAAAAAAGTTTCCAGAATATTTATTAGTGAGAGTAAAAAATTTGAAGACTTAAGCTCTGAGAACCAAGTTTTTATTAATAATTTGCCAAGTTTTATTGAGTGCGAATTTGGTTTACCTCATACCAGCAAATATTTAGAATATGATTATTTAATTATTAGCCCAAGTTTTCCGCCTGAAAGCCAAATATTGCAAAAAGCCAAAGAAAAAAACATTGTAATTTTGACCGAAATCGATTTGGCTTTAAGCGAAGATATACAGATTATTGGCATTACTGGCACAAATGGTAAATCTACAATAACTGCTTGGACAGCTCATGTTTTAAGCTCAATTGCCTGCGGAAATATTGGGCTTCCATTATGCAAAGCGGTTTTAGATAATTCCGACTTGAAAAAACCTTTTATCTGTGAATTAAGCTCTTTCCAGCTGACTCATAGCAATTTTATTAAGCCAAACATTGCTAGCATTACAAATATTACGGCTGATCATCTTATTTGGCATGGCGGATGGGATAATTATTTACAAGCCAAATTTAAAATTACCGCTCTGCAAGATTCAGCTGATTGGTTGATTTTGCCAGATAATGAATTGTTTTGGCCTTTAACAAAAATAACAAAAGCCCAAGTTTTATGGCTGACTTCTTCGAATAATTCAAATCAAAGAGAAAATGCCGCTTTTATTGATGAACAAAACAATTTAATTTTAAGTATAAAAGGTCAAAAAACTTTAATCTGCAATGCTAATGACATTAAATTAGCAGGAAAACATAATTTGGAAAATGCCTTAATTGTGGCGGCAAATGCTTATTTGAGTAAATTAATTTCACTTGATAATTTGAAACAAAAACTTATTTCTTTTGAGGGTTTGGCTCACAGACTAGAATTTGTGCGAGAAATTAAAGGCAAAAGATTTTTTAATGATTCTAAAGCAACAAATCCAGAATCGTCTATGGTCGCTCTAAATGCTTTTGATGCTGATTTAATTTTATTAGCTGGTGGAGAAGACAAAATGACTGATTTAACTGACTTTTGCAAATTAGCTAATCAAAAGGCTTCAGCTATTATTTTGTATGGAAAAGCCGCCAAAAGATTTAAAGATAATCTGATGGAAAACGGTTTTCAAGGTTATTTAAAGGTTGTGTCAGATTTACAAATGGCTTTAAATATTGCTTATATTGATAGACTAGAAAAAAATATTTTGCTTTCGCCAGCTTGTGCCAGCTTTGACCAATTTAAAAACTTTGAATCTCGTGGAAATTACTTTAAGCAATTAATTAATGATTTATAAACTTTAGCTAAAATTTAAGTTGTAAATTGAAAACAAAATTGTGCATAAATAAACTATAATTTTTAATAATTGTGTTAGTAGTCTTTGCTTAAAGATAATTAATAATGTCTTCAAATAATCAATCTTTTTATGCTTGTTTTATATTTTTTAGTATTCTCCTGAATTCTCTGCCCGCTAAAGCAATTGTACCAACGCCGGGTGATATTCCAGTTAATGTTACTCCTGGAGCAGTTAATCAAAGTGAACAAAATCGATTAGAAAATCAGACTAGATTTAAGCAAAGGACAAAAGACAAAGAAGACGCTTATAAAGAAGAAAAACCAGAAGACGGATTACTAGAAGAGTCAAAGCAAGATGAGAGTAAAATATTTGTCAAAGAAATAATTGTCGATGATTCAACCATTATTAGCGAGGCAATGCTAAAAAAATTAGTTTCTGGTTATGAACAAAGAGAAGTTACTTTTCAGGAATTACAAGAATTAGGTGCTGAAATAACTAATTTATATAAAGAAAAAGGCTTTGTAACAAGTCGTGTTTATATTCCGCCACAAAAGATTAAAGATGGCATCGTTCATTTGCAAGCTACTGAAGGCATAATCAAACCTATTACACTAGAAGAAGGACGCTATTTTAAATCTAGGGCTATTTTTCCTTTATTGAGAATAGATCAGTATGACAAATTGAATATTGAAAAAGTCAAAAATGATTTAGCCCGATTAAATGAAAATCCAGATATTGGCTTAATTGCAACTTTGAAAACTGGTACAGAAACTGGTACAACTGAAGTTAGATTGCAGTCAAAAGATCGTTTCCCTGTGCATTTAACTCCTTTTGTGGATAATTTAGGTCGTGATTTAATTGGCAGAGAAAGAGTTGGTATTGGTTTAACACATAATAATTTATTTGGTTTTGGAGATCGCAATACTTCTACTTTTAGTTTAAGTCGTTCATCACTAGGTGTGGGCAATAATTATGAAATTCCAATAGGTAAATATGGTACTAAGCTTGGTTTGAATTATTCTCATAGTCGTTTATACCTTAGCAAGGGTGATTTAAAAGACCGTGTCAATGCTTTTGCTACTGTTTATTCGCCTTATATTTCACAAGAACTTTATCGAGGAAAACACTTATTGGCTACTGCTGATTTGGCTTTTGACTTTAAAAACTTGGGTACTAATTTTGGTGAGGGCTTAGGAGATTATGGAGCTTATTATCGTGATAATTCAAGAAACTCACTTTACCGTGACAGACTAAGAGTTTTGAGACCTGGTTTAAACTTAGACGAATTTGATAAATATGGCAGAACTTATCTTCGTAATGAATTAGGTATTGGTTTAGATATTTTAGGTGCAACTGGAAAATACAGAGACTTCCCTGGTGCTTCAAGTCGAATGGGAGCAGGAGATGGCTTTTTCCGTTATACTGCTTTCGGGACACGGATTACGCAATTACCTTTTGGAATGCAAGATGTCTTTAGAGTTAATGGACAATATTCTAATAGTTTATTGAATTCAGCTGAACAAATACAAGTTGGTGGGGCTTTTACGGTTAGGGGTTATCAAGAAGGTCAGTTAATTGGTGATAGTGGTTATGTAATTAGTAATGAACTGAGAGTGCCTTTTTATGTTTTCCCAAAAAGCTGGAAATTTCCAATTACACGGAATGGCTTGCCTAAAGCTTTGAGTCCTAATAGTAAAGAAGCGACATATGATTATGTTTTTAGAGATAATTTTCAATTAGTTGGCTTTACTGATTTTGGAGCAGCTTTTGTTAATGGCAATCCAGTGGTTAATGCACCTAAGCAACATAATTATGCTTTTGGTACTGGTTTAGGCTTAAGGGTCAGATTAACTAGGTTTTTAACTGCTCGTTTAGATTTAGGCTTTCCTGTGATTAGAAATTTACCAGAAAGACATGACATGATGCTACATTTTGGCTTACAAAGTGAATTATTTTAAACAGTAGACTCTTGCAAAAACAAACTTTTATTAAACTTAAAGGTTTTAATGTGAGTTCGACAGATAAAAAGCACAAAAACCCTCAAGAATTAAAGTCTTAGACCCCTCGGCTTAAGCCGTTCCCCGAAGGGGACACTCAATAAATCTGTTTTTTAAATTTTATGTCTTCAAGGTTTTAATGTCTAACTCCACTCTCTAATAGCCCACTTTCAGGGGGTTGGGGGTGAAAGACAAAATTCTTTAACAAAAAAACTTGCCATTGTAATTGCTTTAAAGTTTCCCTTGAATCGGCATTTTCAGATTTTCTTTTCATCAAACTTAAATTATTTAACTTGTTTATATGCTAATTTTTTAATCCAGACGCTGACAGATCCGTCAGAACAAGAAAAGTCTCCCCAACCATCTTTATTTATAATTATTTCGTCTTGGCATTTTTGTAAAGCATCAATGAATATTTGACCTGAATGCTGTTTACCGATTTCCATGCTTTTGTTTCCAGCCTCTCCATTAGTCAAAACTACAGCCAGACCACTATTTTCTATTTCTTTAAGGCCTTCTCTTGTAAAACCAATACAATTTCCATGGTCAAAATAATCTCTTTGTGTACCATAAGCCAAGTTTTTTCGTATTTTTAATAAGATTTCCAATTCTTCAATTTTAGGTAAATTTATTTCATAGTCTTTATCGTCTTGCCCTTTATCTGTATATTTTGCACTATATAAGTCTGGGTAAAAAACACAAGGATAACCAGCTTCTCGCAATAAAATTAAAGCATATGAAATTGGTTTAAACCATGGTTCAATGGGGCTTTCTAGCTCTTGTAAAGGTTGAGTATCATGATTATCAGTTAAAGTAACAGCCAAACCAGAATTAACTTTCACCAAAGTATTATCAAAAATATTAGGCAAATGATAGTCTTTTCCTTCTTTGGAAGCTGTATAAAAGTTATAATGCAAAGTCGAATCAAAAAGATGAACTCTTCCTTCCGTAGCAGAAATATATTCTTCCAAAAGTGCTAATTCACCCGTCCAATACTCACCAACCGTAAATAATTGCTTGCCAGTTTCTTTTCGTAGTATATCTAGCCATTCATTAAAAAAGTGAGGCGTAATATGTTTAATAGCATCTAGCCGAAATCCATCAATATTAGTTTCTTTGATATACCACAATGCCCATTTTTTCAATTCCTCACGCACTGCTGGATTTTGGAATTCAATATTATTATGCATTAAATAATCATAATTTCCTTTTTCAGAGCCAATTACCTCGTCCCAAGCATAGCCATAATCATTTAATAAAGTAAATATAGCCGTTTGTTTGGTTTTATGGTCATAATCGACACCCGAAAAGCAAGTATGATTCCATTCAAAGTCTGAATATTTTTTCTTGCGACCCGGAAAGGTAAATTTGGTAAAAGCTTCTATATCATATGGTTCAGAGATAAATTCATTTCTATTTTCTGGATTGACCTTAATAGCTTTTAGTAATTCAAGTTCATCACCACCAGCTTTATGATTTAAAACAATATCTGCATAAACTTCAATATCAAATTTGTGTAATTCCTCAATTGCCTCAATGTATTCTTGTTTTCTGCCATATTTAGTTCTAATCGTATTTTTTTGGTCAAATTCGCCTAAATCATATAAATCATAAATATCATAACCTACACTATAACCCCCTGAATTTGCTTTGAAAGCGGGTGGCAACCAAACAGAAGTTATACCCAAATCTGAAAGTTTTTTAGAGTCATTTTTTAATTGCTTCCATAAATTACCATCAGCTGGATAATACCAATGAAAGTATTGAAGCATACAACCATTTTTCATAATTCAAATTCTCTATAATTAAAGTTCATTATAGCCTAAAAAAGGTACTAAAGTAAAAAAACTGCTTAATCTGGCTTTCAGAGAGAACTAATTATACAATGATTCAAGTAATTTTTTATTAATATTCAAAGAAAATACTTTTTTATTATTAGCAAATTGTTTTAAATCTTTATTTTTGTTTAAGTATTCTATATTATTTATACTCAAATTTAAGCTCTCTAAAAAAGGTAATTCAGCTTCTTGACATAAAGTTTTTACTTTTGGATCATATGATAAACCCAAACAAAAACAATTAGCTTGAATACTAAGTAAAATGGCATGAAAACGCATCAAATAAGCAAAGTCAGCTTCATTAAATAATTGACGACATTGTTTTTCATTTAAATTAAAGTATATTTTATTACTAATGTTTTTTGCATTTAAAATCAAGCTTAATTCTTCCAGAGCGGGTAAGTCTGAACTTTGAAAAGCAATTAAATTAACTGTATAATTTGCAAAATTACTTTCAATTGATAAAGCTAAATTATTAATAAGTTCTTTGGAAGAATGATCTGAGCGAAGAGAAATTATGATTTGTTTATTTAAATTACTATTATTTATACTATTATTATTTTCTAAAATCCAAGCTAAATCAGCACTTAAAACTGCTTTGGAATTAAACTTTTGAACCCAATTATAAGATTCAATATCTCTTAAAGAGACTTTATCTGCAATTTGATAAACCAATTTAGTTAATATTCGGGCAACAAAACTATTTAGTGGGCCAATTCCTTGAGCTAATAAAACTATTTTTTTACCACAAAGTTTTAGACTAAATGCCAAAAAGCAATAATAAATCAAACTTTTTAAACTACTTGCGTCCTGAAATAATGAACCTCCGCCAAATATAAAAACTTGACAATTATAAAAAGCTTTAAATAAATCAATTAAATTAAACTTTGATAATACAGTAAATTGTGGCTTAGAATAAATGTTTTTAAGTTCTACTAAATTATGTCCCAGTATAAATATATTAAAATTATTAATTTCATTCAGAACTTGAATAGTAGCTTTCAGTAATAAATCATCACCTAAATTTCTTGCACCATAATAACCAATTAAACAAACACTTTTTGCTTTCATTAAGTACTTAATTTTTATTTTGTTATTAAGTAAATTTTACATTACAAGTAATTGTTTTATGGTATTGATTCTAATTATGATTTAGTAGAAATTACTTTTTATTAAAAAATGAACCGAAAATATTATGATCCATATAGCGATCTAACCTGAAGGCTTTATATAATTCATCCCAAGTTAAAACTAATAAAGATTTCCATTGACCAGTGTGTATTTTGGCATAACCAGTCATTCCCGGTCTTAAAGCATTCCGTTTTTTGCCATTAACATTATCCAAAACCATACTAATATCACGAATTTTCCGTTTATTAACTTGTTCACCAGTTTCGCTGTTTACAGGTGCAATACTTTCAACAACTCCATTAAAAACTGTATCTTGGACAGCTCTAATACGAGCAGTTACTTTTTGTCCGACTTCAATATTATTTGCTTCTTCTTCAGCTAAATGAATTCCTACTTTTACTTTGTCCAAATTACCAATAACAACTACTGTATCCCCTCGATTAAAGTTTTGTCCAACTAATAAATCAGTTTGCAAAGTTAAAACTACTCCTTCAATGGGAGACTTAAGAACTAAAGATTCAGCTTGTTTTCTGTAAGAATTCAATTGTTTTTCAGCTTCGGCAATTTGCAAATCATTTGCCATTAAATCAGTCTGGGTGGCAATATACCTTTGAGAGTAAGTATTTACCGTGCTGAAAGCTTCACCTAAGCGAGGTTTATCTTCGGCTGATTTTTGTCTCAACTCTTCTTTTTCAGCTTTTAATTGGGCAGATAAAGACTCGACTTGTTTTGCAGCTGACGCAGCTTCATATGCCGTTTGCAGAGCTGCTTGTTTTGGATAAACTCCTTTTTGAGCCAAATTTTTATGCAATTCAGCTTTTTGAGTCAGGCTTTCAGCTTGTAATTTAATTTGTTCAAGTTGTTTTTTTGTTGCTTCAATGCGGGCTGGCTCTTCTTTTTTTTCAAGCCGTTTAGCCAAATTTTGAATATAAGTGCTTTGTGCCTTTTGAACATTAAATTCCTGCCTGCTTTTTTCTAGCTCAGCTTGTGAAATCATAGCCTGACTCTGTAATTGAAGGCTACTAGCTTTTAAACGGGCTAATTGTTTTTCTCCTTCTAAAACTTTTTCTTCAATTTCCCAACTTTTTAAAACAGCAACTGTTTGTCCCGGAAAGACTTTGTCGCCAGTTTTCACCAAAAAGGTTTCCAGAACACCCGGTGCACTTGGTCTTAGCATAGCCTGATCAACCGAGGGAGCTCCAGACACTTCAATCTCTCCGCCAACCTGCTTTGGAAGAGGAATTAATAAAACACCCAAAAATATTAAGGCATAGACTAATTTAATATTACTTGATTGTTTTTCTTTATTTTTTGAAGTTTCACCAAAAGGATTTCCACTAACCGCTTTTTTTGCACTGGGACTAGGCTCACTGGCTTTATTATTTAAGATTTCAGAAATTGGTTTTTCTTTAGTATCTAAGCCACTCATAATTTGCTGGGCTGCCACTTTTAAATCCGAATTTGCTTGATCTTGTGGAGTTTTTGGCTTATTACTTTGTAAGCTAGGAAGATTTTGTAATAATTGACCAATTTGTGGTGCTTGTATTGAAGGTTGTATTGGTGCTGATTTATTTATCTCTGTATTATTCAGTAAATTAGTCTTTTGATTTTGAAAAGGTGTTTCATTAATTAAAGGACGATTAGGATTTTCGGGAGTATTATTATTATTAGACATTTTTATTTAACCTAAAATTGTTTCGAATTAATAGACATCAAAGACTAACTAAAGAAGTAAGTCCATTGAAGTTTGATAAAAATTTCATGCCCGAATAATGTTTTGAGAGAAATTCCTTTAAGGGTTAAGCCTTTATCTCTCAAGGAAAATATTTAGCTCAGTTAGATTAATGCGACTTTAATGACAAAAAAACACAAAAAGTGCTTAAAGTAAAGAACTTCAAAAGTCGTGATAGTTTTTATTTTCAATTCAAATGTTTCCCAATCTCAAGCCTAGCCGCTTTTTGTGTACACAGAGGTGGGATATTTTGTTTGCTATATATGGCACTGGGGAGACTTGAACTCCCGACCTGAGGGTTATGAATCCTCCGCTCTAGCCAGCTGAGCTACAGTACCTTAAAATTTAAAGCAAGACTAATATTTTGACAGAAAAAACCTGACTGGTCAAATAGTTTTATATTTTTTATTAAACTCCAACTTTTTCATCTTCGTCTTCGGTTTCTTCTTTAGGTTTGGCAGTTTCTTCGACTTGCACTTTATATTTAATTTTGTCTTCATCGGTCGCTAATCTTTCATAGCCACAAGTTTTGACTGGGCAAGCAATTTTGTCGCCTCTCTTTAAATTTTTATAAGTCAAAGTTGATTTACAATCTGGGCAATCTTCAGCAATTGGTCTATTCCAAAAAACTGCATCACAAGCTGTATTTGACCATTCCGTACAACCATAAAACATTTTTCCAAAACGAGATTTCTTTTCAACTATTTCGCCTTGACAGTTTTCTTTGGGGCATTTGATACCAATTGATTTAATAATCGGCATTTTGTGCTTGCATTCTTCATTTGAGCAAAGTAAATAATCACCAAAGCGACCTCTCGTAATCATCATTTTGCTAGTGCATTTTGGGCATTCGGTTTCAGTTTCTTGGGCTGGAGGTATAACTTGTCCATCTTTGTCTAATCTCATTGTAGAATCACAAGTTGGATAATTAGCACAACCCAAAAATGGCCCAAATCTGCCGCTTTTAATCATCATTTTGGCATCGCATTTTTCACAATCAATATCAGTTGGTGTTTGCTGAGTTTCAATGCGAGTTTGAGCTTCTTTTAAAGTTACCTTAAACGGAGTATAAAAATCAGCCAGCATTTTCTTCCAATTGAGTGCTGTATGCTCTATTTCGTCTAATTGAGATTCCATATGAGCCGTAAAAGTTGATTCAAAAATATTGCCAAAATTCTCAATCAAAACAGCATTAACTTTTTTGCCCAATTCAGTTGGTACAAGGTTTTTATTTTCGTTTTTCTCAACATATTTTCGGTCTAAAACAGTGGAAATAATTGATGAATAAGTGCTTGGTCTTCCTATTCCTAATTCTTCTAAGGTTTTTACTAAGCTGGCTTCATTAAATCTAGGTGGTGGTTCGGTAAAATGTTGTTTACTCAAAAACTTGCTTAAGTTCACCAAATCACCTTTTTTGAAGTCTGGGAAATTGTCGGCTATATTATTTCCATCATCTGTTGCTTCATCAGCATTTTCTTGTTCCTGAATATTATTTTTAAAAACCGCCTGAAATCCAGCAAAAATAGTTTTGGTCGCTGAAGCTTTAAATATTGCTTTTGCGTCTTTATCTTCTACTTCAACAGTTGTACGAGAAAGCTTTGCCTGAGCCATTTGACTGCTTAAAAATCTTTCCCAAATTAATTTATACAGTTTATATTGATCTGAACTTAGTCCTTGTTTTATTTTGTCTGGTTCTTTTGTTTCATCAATATAAGTTGGTCTTACCGCTTCATGTGCGTCTTGAGCTGCTTTTCCTTTTGAAAATTGTTTTTTTTCTTTCGGTAAAAAATCTTTGCCATACTTTTTAGTTATATAAACTTCCGCTTCTTCAACTGCTTTCTCTGAAACTCTGGTTGAGTCAGTTCTCATATAAGTAATTAAACCAACGGGAGCATTTCCGCCATACAAATCAATACCTTCATAAAGTTGTTGGGCAATTTGCATAGTTTTCTTTACGCCAAAGCCAAAAACGCTAGCCGCCGCTCTTTGCAAGGTACTAGTTATAAAAGGCGGGCTAGATTGCTTATTAATTGTTCTTTCATTAACTGATTTTATTTTGGCTGACTGTGGAATTTTTAATTCTTTTTCTAATTCTTTGGCTTCGGCAGCAGATTTAATCCACAAAATATCATTTTTCTCTGCTTTGTCTGGAGTAACAATTTTTTTGCCATTAAAAGAATTTAATTGTGCATTGAATTTAAATTTATCTTTTTCAAATAGCCCATTAAATGACCAATATTCTTCGGGGTTAAAAGCTACAATTTCAGCTTCTCTGGCACAAATCAATCTAACTGCAACCGATTGAACCCGTCCCGCTGAGCGACCACCAATTTTCCGCTGAATCAAAGGGCTAACTTTATAACCAACTAATCTATCCAAAATTCGGCGAGCTTGTTGAGCTTCTACTCGGGGTTTATCTATATCAGACGCATTAACAAAAGCTTCTCTGACAGCTGTTTCAGTAATTTCATTAAATTTTACTCTTTTTACTTTTTTCTTAGGAGCATCCAAAATACAACTTAAATGCCAAGCAATAGCTTCTCCTTCACGATCCGGGTCAGTTGCTAAATAAATCATATCGGCATTTTTTGCAATACTTAATAATTTTTCAACGACTTTTTCTTTGCCCGGCATTATTTCATAGGTTGGTTCAAAATCTTTGCGAGTATTAACGCCTATTCCACGCACTGGTAGGTCTCGAATATGACCAACTGAAGATTCTATTTTGTAATTAGAACCTAAAATTTTACCAATTGTTTTTGCTTTAGCTGGAGATTCCACTATTACAAGTGAATAATCTTCTTCTGCTTGTGCTTTTGCTTTTGTGGTAGGAGCGGCTTTTGTCATGATATTAATTGGCTAAAAAGTGTGAATTAATAAATGTTTCTTTTTTATCTTAATTCAAATTAGAAAGATGAAAAGTTAGCATATTATGTAGAAAAAATTATAGTAACATTGAAATTAAGAGACTGTCTGATAATTTCAATTTAAAAAATACGATTGAACATTAGTCGGGTCATTTTTAACTTCATAATGTTTTCCTTCGAGAAATCCCGCTGTATTTCAATTAGTAAGTTCTTTTTAAAACCATTAAAGGGTTTCTATTGAGAATTACACTTTCAAATTCGGAAAAAACTATTTTATATAGAAGAGTTTGAATTTTAGAGTAAATATATATATATATTATATAGAAGAGTTTGAATTTTGGAGTAAATAAATAATGGCCTCACGCTCACAAGGGTTTTTTGTTGGAAAAGTCATGGGTAAATTAGACTTTTTGCATTGTTTTGGAGCGGCTTTGATTTTTAGCTTTATATTCTGTTCGCTAATATTGGCTGAGCCTTTGGTTAATACTTTACCTACGGGTTATCAGTCTGTATCAGGTAATATAGAGTTTAATCAAACTGCAAATACCTTAAATGTCTCAACTGGAGCAAATAATTCAATTGCTAATTATCAAAGTTTTAATGTTGGTCAAAATGCAACTGTTAATTTCAATTTACCAAGCTCTCAGTCGGCCATTTTAAATCGGGTAACGGGCGGAATTGGTTCTGAAATATTTGGTTCAATTAATTCAAACGGAAAAGTCTTTTTGGTTAATCCAAGCGGTATTTTATTTGGCTCAACCGCTCAAGTCAATGTTGGATCTTTGGTAACTTCCACTTTAAATATTAATAATCAAGATTTTTTAAACAAAAATTATAATTTCACTCAAAACGGAAATACGCCAGCTGGAATTGTGAATAATGGCTCTCTGGTCGCTCATGATGGTTCTGTGGTTTTATTGGGCGGGGCAATACAAAATACTGGTAATATTCAGGCTTCTAATGGTTCAATTCAAATGGCAGTTGGCAAATCAGCCACTATTACGATGGAAGACGGAGTTAATGTTGATATTCAAATAAATGAAGCTCTGGAAGATAAAGTTAATGGAGTGCAAAGTGCGATTTCAAATAGTGGCTCTCTGAGTGCTAATGTCATTAAAGCTCAAGCAAGTTTAAATAATGCAATTTATGATCAAGCCATTAATAATTCTGGTTTAATTGAGGCAACTGGACTGATAAACAATGGCGGAGTAATTGAATTAATTGGTCAAAGCACTGATAAAACAGCTAATGTCATAAATACAGGAAATCTAATAGCAAATAATGAAGCTGGAAAAGGCGGAACTATTAAGGTTTTGGGTGATAATATTGGAATTTTAAGTGGAAAGATTGAGGCTTCGGGAAAGACTGGAGGCGGAGAAATTTTAATTGGGGGAGATTATCAGGGTAATAATAAATCAATTTATAATGCTCAAAATACCTTTATTGGCTCTCAGTCACAAATCAAAGCTGATGCGATCGAAAATGGTAATGGCGGCAAAATAATAATTTGGGCTGATAATGCAACTAATTTCTACGGACATCTTTCGGTGAAAGGCGGATTAAATGGTGGAAATGGTGGTTTCGCTGAAATTTCTGGCAAAAATACTTTAATCTCAAAAGGCAAATATGATCTTAGTGCTAGCAGTCCATTTGGTGAATTTGGAACTTTACTTTTTGATCCTTTGAATATTCAAATTGTGGGTGGTAGTTCTGATGGCTCTGACCAAGGAAATATACTTTCGACACAATTACAAAATAATTCGGGTAGTAATGTTTTGGGTGCTATTTTTGATACTGAGGAGGGTGATGGAACACCTAATCCATTTATTATTTATGAATCCGAAATTGAAAGTACTAATGCCCATATTATTTTACGAGCTCGTAATGGCATTACAACTAGTGGAACTTTTGGCAGTGGGGAAGTACTACTTCAAAATAATCGCAGTTTAACTATGCAAACTCGAAACTTAGCTGTTGATGGCAATTCTGGTATAAATTTAACTGGCAGTACACATGGCAATTCTCTTCTTTTCAGAACACAAGGTAATGGTAGTATTACTCTGCGAACTGGTGCGAGCGGTATTTTTTCTTCAGCTGGAATTAATGCAAGTAATTTACAAACGGCCAGCGGCAGCATCACCTTGCAAACTAATGGAGGAAATATTGATTTAAATAATAATATTAATGCTGGATCTGGTGTTTCTTTATTAAATCTCACTTCAGTTGGTGGTACAATTAATGGTGCAAATGCTGGAATAATTGCTGGAACTATTATCATTTCATCTGGCTTGGGAAGTGTAGATCTGACTAATGCCAATAATAATATTGTTCATCTCTATGCTAACTCAACTGGCGGAAATATCTCTTATCGTGAAGCTAATGGACAAAATTTTTCACTAGGTGCTTCTACTTTATCGGGTGGAGGAGATTTGAGTTTACAAGTGGGAGGAGCTGGACGTATTGCTCAATCTGGTGCTATTACTGCTGATATTTTTACAATTAATGCGGGTAGTTCTGGTAATAATATTTTTACTAATGCCGCAAATAATATTAATACCCTTATAGCTAATTCGACTGGTGGTAATATTTCTTATACCGACTCCAATAATATTATTTTAGATTCAGTCAATTTTGGGACTGGTACTTTAAATCTGTCAGCTCTGGGTACTGGTAATATTATTGCTCCTAATTTGATTACTGGAAATGTCTTAAATTTAACTACTGTATCAGGTAATGCCACCCAAGACGGTAATTCTACTGGAATAGCAATTAATACTAATATAAATAATTTTGCGGGCAATACTACTTCAGGTACTATTAAAGTTAATAATAATGGCTCTCTTAATTTAAATACCAGTGCTATAAATACTGGCTCGCTATTAGTTTCAAATTCAAGTGGTAATATTACGATTGATGATAATATTACTGCTACAAGCGGACAATTAAACTTTAATGGCAATCAAGCTGGAAGTCTTACTTTAAATACTACTAATTTTGGTAATATTATCCAAACTAGTGGTTTTATATTTGGTGGAACTTTAAATTTAAACTTTGGAAATAATGATGTAAATATTACTAATGCTGACTTTACTACGCTTACAGCCAGTTCGACTGGAGGCTCTCTTAATTACTTGGATACTGATGGTTTTACAATTGGTAATTTTAATTTGAATACTGGTGATTTAATGGCTACTGCTTTTGCTCCTAATCTCACTGCTAGTAATAGTTTTACTGAATCTAATATGACTTTAAGCGGTAATTTAATTAATCTTGATTCGGTTAATCTCATAGCTAATGGTATTTCTAATATTA
>CANLFK010000033.1 GCA_947489925.1 Candidatus Caenarcanales bacterium | reverse complement strand
TAATATGATATTTTTTTCATGAGGCTTTTTATTTAACAATACATATATTAGCCTCAACCTTTTATTTTTTCTTTAAAAGTTTTGTACCGTAGTTAGCGAATTAAGTTAAGGAAATAAGGTTAAAATAAGCAGTCAGACAGGTAAATTAATAAAAAAAACGAAATTCCGAAAAGAACTAGAAGAAAAATAAAAAATACTAAATTTAATTAGTCAATATGAAATTAAACTTTAATGAATCTGATATTATTATTATTAATTCATTGTCAAAATTTTGAATGTCAGACAGTTCACAGAATCCTCTTTTAAAAACTATAAATTACTTCAAGGATGTAAAAAGAGAAGCTAAGTTTATCACTTGGCCACCTTTCAGACAGGTAGTATATCAAGGCTTTATAGTTTTGGCTTTGTCATCGATCTTGACTGGTCTTTTGTATTGCATTGATCTGGGTTTAATGCAGACTATTAATCAGCTAAAACATTTAATTCAAAAATAAATCCATCATGAACGAATCAAGCGAAAGCGAAATAAATACAAGCTCCGAGTTTACAACTTTAGAAGCTCCAGAGGTAACAGTAAAACCTTCTTCGGGCTCACAATCTAGGGCAAAATCTAATTTGAGTAAAGATGGAGCGGGCTGGTATGTTGTTTATACAATGGGAAATGAAGATAAAGTTCATCAACAAATTCTCAAAAGAGCCGAAAATATGGGCGTTTTGGGTGAAATTGTAGAAATTTATGTGCCGAAAAAACAAGTAACCAAAGTCAAAAATGGTAAAAGAGTTGAACAAAGTATTCCTCGCTATCAAAGATATATTTTTGTAAATATGTTAATGAATGAAATTACTTTCAGGGCGGTTCGAAACACACCGGGTGTACTGGATATAATTGACAGACCTCTTTCAGCCGTTGAAGTTGCCAGATTATTTGGTAGAGCAACTAGAAGAAAAGAAGGCGAAACCGACAGCCAATATAAAATTTATTTTGAAGTTGGTGATGAAGTGCAAGTTGAAGGTGGAGCTTTTGATGGTTTTACAGGAGAAGCAAGCTTAATTGACCTTGAGCATGGCAAAGTTACGGTTATGGTTAGTATTTTTGGACGATTTCAGCCAGTAGAATTGACGCTTGACCAAGTTCATCCAGTAGTTAAATAGTAAATGTCTATTTCGATTAACTCTTTAATCAATGAAATCAGCCAAATCAAATCTATTCATAATTTATTAGCTGAGATAGAAGAAACTATAATCAAACAAATTGCCTTTGATTCAAGAGCAGTGCTTAAAGATTATAATTGTGCTTTTTTTTGTATTAAAGGTGAAAATACAGATGGACATGATTATATTAAATCAGCGATTGAAGCTGGAAGCAAAGTCATTATTGCCGATTTAAAAAACCAAGCCAAATTAAATTCTTTGAATGAGCTGAATAATTCAGTTGTTTTTATTTATGTGCAAAATGTCCGAAAAGCTTTAGCTGAAGCTTCTAACTTATTTTATGGTAAACCTAGCCATCATTTATCCTTGATTGGAATAACTGGTACTAATGGAAAGACAACTACTACTCATTTAACGGCTCAAATTTTATCGGCTTTGAGCGAGCATAAAATCGGTTTAGTTGGAACTTTGGGCAGTAAAATTTATAAAAATGGCAAATGCCTTAAGTTCTTGGGTGAAGGTTCTGGTCGCACAACCCCAGAAGCACCTGAATTACAAGCACAATTTGCTGAGATGCTAAAAGAAAAATGCTCTCATATTGTTATGGAAGTTAGTTCTCATGCTTTGGAACAAGATAGAGTTTTTGCGTCGAAGTTTGAAGTGGCAGTTTTTACAAATTTGACCCAAGATCATCTTGATTATCATTTGACAATGGACAATTATTTTGCGGCAAAAAGCAAATTATTTTCAATGCTTGGCACAGACGGAAAAGCCATTATTAATATTGACTCTGAGTGGGGAATTAAATTAAAAGAAACTTTAGATAATTCAAACACTAAAATTTTTACATATAGTATTTTAGAGCAAAAAGCTGATTTAAAGGCACAAAATACAGAATTTTCGGTGCAGGGAATTAAAGCAGAAATTATTGCTAATAACTTAGAAAAAATAAAAGTAAGATTGCCTTTGGACGGAAGTTTTAATTTGTATAATTGTTTGGCTAGTTTGGGAATTTTGCTCTCACAGAAACAAATCAAGTTTAATTTAGATGAGTTGATTAAAGTTTTAAGCCAAGTTGAAGCCACAGCTGGTAGATTTCAGAGAGTGCTTAAACCAGATAATAAAGATTATTTACCTAATTGCATTGTTGATTATGCTCATACTCCAGACGGTTTAGAAAATGTTTTAAAAACAGCCCGTGAAATACTCCCAGAGACAGGAAAATTAATTTGTGTTTTTGGCTGTGGTGGAGACCGTGATTCGACAAAAAGACCAATTATGGGACGAATTGCCGCTCAATATGCAGATAATATTATTATTACCTCTGATAATCCTCGAAGTGAAGATCCTAATCAAATAATTTCCGATATTTTAACTGGTTTAAGTTCTCTGGAAAAAGTAATTATTGAAGCAGACAGAGCTGAAGCGATTAAAAAAGCTATTCAATTAGCAAATTCAGCAGATATAGTTTTAATAGCTGGCAAAGGACATGAAAATTATCAAATATTTAAAAATAAAACCATTCACTTTGATGATGCAGAAGAAGTATTAAAAGTATATAAAACTTAAGTATTTAAATTTAAGTATTAAGCAAAACTTCTTTGATTAAAATGCCTAATTTGTTGCCAGCCACCACTAATTCACCTTTAGCAATAGTTTTTCCTTGAGCGGTTAAAAACAATTTATTATCAGTTAGCTTGTCAATTGGTAAAACTGAGCCATTTTGCAAAGATAATAATTCTTTAAAAGTAATTTGGATTTCTTTGAATTCGGCTTTTATTTCGACTGGAAAATCGCTAAGAGCTTCATTATTAAGGGATTTAGTCATTTCTTTTTGTTTTTCGGCTTCTGATAAGTTTAGATCAAATTTAGGCCAATTAGAGTTTTGATGATTAATATTAATTGAAATAATATAAGTTTCATTATCGCTTCCAGTCAAGTTTAAATGGTTTTTATTACTTTGTTCTAAAAGCAAAAAATCATCAATTTCTAAATTTAATAAATCTGCAAAAGTAATTTTTCCGCTCCCAGCCATTAAGTTAAATTTGGTTTTTATATTAGCTGGAAAATTTTCAATTGAATGAATAAAACTTGCTTCCAAAATATCTAAATTAGCTGGAATTCGCTCAACGGGCAAAGATAAACATAATTTTCCAATCTGATTTTGAGCTTTCAGAAACCAAATTAAATTAATCTTTGGAATTTTCTCTTTTAGATCTAAATTTCTTTCATTAATTTCAAGTTCTGTTAAAGCTGGATTTACTTTCTCAATCATTAAATCAATTAAATTTTCAATAATTTCTTTTTCGATTTCAGTCATTTGATTACAAGAAAAATTTGCATCTTCCTCCCGCTTACCCAAAGACTTTTGTAAAAAATATAAAACGAATTGTTTGTCTAATCGCAACTGACAATCAGCAGATTTTTCAATTTCATTTTCCCAAGGATTCCAATTACTTATTAAGCCTTTCCAATTATTTAAATTCAAATCTGGACTTATAGCTAAAAGTTTTGATTCTGTTTGCACTTCAAATAATTCTTCACAAGCACTTAAAGGTAATAATTTTTCTTGCAAATAAAGCCAATCAATTTCTTCAAAAAAATAATTATTAATTTCTGACTGTAATTGATTAGTTAATTCATTAATACCTGCTAATTCATTTAGTTTTTTATGTATTGTAATTGTCATTTTAATCAGACTTTTTGAATTTAACCAAAGCTCCCAAATGACCACCAAGAAGAAATAAACCAGCCATACCTAATAAACCAACTGCCATATCTAAAACAGCAGGCATAATATTAGCGATTGTTGATAAGAAGTTTTGGTTTGTATCGGGACTTTGAGAAGATGATGAGGTTGTATTAGAACTCTTTAAGCTTGAAGGTAATTTTAATGAAGTATTTACACTTGAATTTAAATTTGAATTACAACTTTTTGTACTACCAAAACCTAAACTAGAATTAGATTTCCAAGCAGAAAAACACAACTCGACACCCCTCTTCAGTCCTGCCGATGCAGTGGGGATTGTCATATTTATTTAAGAAACATTTGATATTCTGATAAATATAACATATACATTTTTTTTCTGCAAATTTATTTAAGCTTTTTAAAATTTATCAGTTACAGCCCCTTCACTACTAGCAGAAACAGTTTTCACATATTTAGCCATAATACCTCTTTTATATTTAATATCTGGCTTTTTCCAGTTGCTCAACCTTGCTTTAATCTCTTCATCGCTTAAATGCACATGAATCAATTTCTTTTCAGCTGAAATAGTAATAATGTCATTATCTTCAATAATAGCAATAACTCCACCATCTTGAGCTTCTGGCGAGACATGCCCAACAACCATTCCATGCGTGCCACCACTAAAACGACCATCTGTAATTAAACCAATATCTTCACCCAGTCCTTGCCCCATCAAAGCGGCTGTAACCGAAAGCATTTCTTGCATACCAGGTCCGCCCTTAGGTCCTTCATAGCGAATAATGACAATATCACCTTTTTTGATTTTCTCTTGTTTAATGGCATTAAAAGCTTCAATTTCACCATTAAAGACCTTAGCTGGGCCAGTTATTTCGGTTACTTTTAAGCCAGATACTTTTGCTACGCAACCATTGGGCGAAATATTACCTTTTAAAATGACAATTGGACCAGTGCTACGAAAAGCTTTCTCAATCGGATAAATGACTTTTTGTACATCAAAATCTAAATTATTAGCTTGTTTTAAATTATGCTCTAAAGTTTCGCCAGTACAAGTAATTAAATTTGTTTGAATTAAGCCTTTTTGTGCTAAATATTTCATCAAAACTGGAATTCCGCCAATTTGGTCAAAATCAGCCGCAACATATTTTCCGCTAGGCTTTAAATCGGCAATATGAGCTACTTTATCAGTTAAACGATCAAAATCATCAATAGTCAAATCTACACCAATTGAACTTGCGATAGCTAATAAATGCAAAACTAAATTAGTTGAACCACCCAAAGCTAAACCTACTACAATTGCATTTTCCAGAGCGGCTTTTGTTATTATTTTTTGTGGTGTAATACTTTTTTTGATTAATTCGATTACTTGCATTCCAGCTTGACGAGCTTCAGCCGATTTTTTTGCATGAACAGCTGGTACACAAGCTCCATTTGGTAAGCTCATTCCCATTGCCTCAATTGCAGAAGCCATAGTATTAGCCGTATACATTCCCCCGCAAGAACCAGGCCCTGGACAAGCAGATTTTTCAATAGCAATCAATTCTTCCTTAGAAATTTTACCAGCTTGATATTTGCCAACTGCTTCAAAAATAGAAACAATATCAACATCATTACCATTGTGAGAGCCAGCTAAAATAGTACCACCATAAACAAAAATACTAGGAATATTCATTCTAGCTAAGCCTATTAAAGCACCTGGCATATTTTTGTCGCAGCCACCAATTGCTACTAAACCATCAAAACGCTGAGCAGAACTAACAACTTCAATGCTGTCAGCAATAACTTCCCGTGAAACAAGGCTAAACTTCATGCCTTCATGCCCCATAGAAATTCCGTCTGAAACTGTAATTGTGCCAAAAATTTGCGGAAAGCCACCACCTTCATAAACACCATTTTCAACTTTTTCAGTCAGTGAATTTAAATGAAAATTACAAGGTGTAATCGTGCTCCAACCAGAAGCAAGGCCAATAATTGGTTTTTCAAAATCTTGATCATTCATGCCAACTGCTCTTAACATTGCTCGAGCTGGAGCGGCTTTTTTGCCTTCAGTCATTATTTTAGACTTATGTTTCAATTCCATAAATTAATTTACTTCTTTCTAAGTTTTATGGGAATTTTAACATATTAAAACTTTCACAAAATCCAAGTAATGCTCAAGTGAGAACTATTTATTACTCGGTTAAATTAATGCTTAATGAAACAATAATAGCCAAGATAACCCATAAAAGTACCAAATAAAGATCCAACAATTACCTCAAAAGGCGTATGACCAATGAATTCTTTAATTCTTTTAATTGGAAATTGAGGATTTTCTTCTGACATTTCATGAATCATTTGGTTTAAAATGCCAGCTTGAATGCCAACGGCTCTTCTTACTCCAGATGCATCATACATCACAATTAAAGCAAAACAAACAGATAAAGCAAATATAGATGATTTAAAACCTTCAATTAATCCAATTGTACAAGCCATAGCACTTGCCATAGAACTATGACTGGAAGGCATTCCTCCTGTGCGGAAAAATAAACCAATATCTAGTTTTTTAAATCTTATAAAGTTAATAAATATTTTAAAAAATTGAGCCAAAAAACTGGCTGAAATTGAAATTATTAAAATAACTAAACTGTGATTATTATTAAAATCCATTTAATTTAAAAAGGTATTTCCTCTAAAACATCGCTTAAATCTTCTTCATTATCCTTAGCAGATTTTGAATTCTTAATAGC
Organism: Candidatus Caenarcanales bacterium; assembly: GCA_947489925.1. Classification (GTDB taxonomy): domain Bacteria; phylum Cyanobacteriota; class Vampirovibrionia; order Caenarcaniphilales; family Caenarcanaceae; genus JAAFJH01. The sequence goes on along the minus strand of CANLFK010000033.1, from coordinate 8,604 downwards.
TGTTTTCTTTGGAGCATTTGGTTTGGAAGATTCTTCTTTGCTGTAAATTGGAATCAAACTTTTCATTTCACCACTCATGCTGTACAAGGCATTAACATTTACTTCAAGGTCTTTTTTATTGACACCAGCTTGAGTTTTATAAGATGAAGTCATTAAAGATCCGACAGCCATTAAAAGACTACCGACTTCAAGGGTGGCGGCTTTTTCAGCCAATTCTCGCCAACAGACTAATTTTATTATTACATTTTCGCCAGTTCTAATCGTTAAATTAGTAACAGCTTCATTGGAACTAGTATGGCGAATCTCTGGTTTAAATAATAATTCACCATTTATGACAGCTTTATTTAATGACATAATCTACTCTCTCTTTCAAGTTTTAGGAAATATTTAAAGCCATTTCTGGTTTTGGGGCTTCTTCTTTTAAAATCATATAATTAATTACAATTCCTTGGGCTAATTTTAAAAAACTAATTAATTCAGCTACCGCAGTTGCAGGTCCTTCAAGAAAAGTAGATATTATATAAACATTTCTTTGACCTTTATTAATTTTGGTTTTCACCATTTGTTGCTTAATTCGAGATGAAGAAAAAATCGAACAGCCAAATTGATTTGCTTCTTGTTCAAACTTTTGCATAAATTCATCTAAGGCTTTTTCATCCATTGAAGAAGGAAGCATATACATTATTTTATAATTTCTTTTTTCTATCACTGCGATTTTCTAAATTTGGATTTTGGGGAATATTTTATTTTGACTTATAATTATAAACAAAGCTTGACCGAAAATAATAAAATCGTCAAAAATTTAATTTAATTATTTATTTTAGCCAGACTTTTTCCCTCTAATTTGATAGGCAAATAATAAAATTTCCTGTTAATTGACTGTAGAAGGCTTGATTGATATAATAAGCTTATATTTACAGGTAAAAGATAATGAGCGACTTAAAGTAAAAAGAAAGTCCAGGAGAAGCATTATTTACTTTATTTAACCATTTAAATCCTTTGGCTAGAGAAGAATTTATAATTCGTTTTGCTCATGATGTCTTCCACGCAAAAGTTTTAATTAGACCAGACAAAACTGTCTTAATTCCTAATGAAGAAACAAAAAAAGTATTAGAAGAGCCTATATCAGATAAAATAAAATGTACTTCTCTGGATGAATTATTTGAAAAACTAAATGAAGAAGACTAATGTTGGAATTTTTCTTTTCTAAAAGATTTAAGAGAGATAGGAAAAAATTAATATCTGCAAACAAAAATATTAAAAAGCCTAGCTAGAAAAGATAAATTGGAAATAAATTATAAAGATCATTCTCTAAAAGGTGATTATATTGGCTTCCGAGAATGTCATATTGAGCCAGACTGGCTTCTTATTTATAAAATTGTGGGAAATAAGCTTTTACTGGAAAGAACTGGCTCTCATGCTGAGCTATTTTGAGAATTTAATTATTTTATTTTAGCTAGACTTTTTCCCTCTAATTTGATAGGCAAATAATAAAATTTCAGCGGTAGCTCTGTATAATTCCGGTGGAATATCATTACCAACTTTGACTAATTTATATAAAGCTCGAGCCAAAGGTATATTTTCGATAATTGGAATATTGTTTTTTTTGCCCGCTGAAATAATTTGCCATGCAAAGCTGTCTCCGCCTTTAGCAATTACTTTTGGAGCTTTCATTTCTTTTGAATTATATTTGATAGCAACCGCAATTTTATATGGATTAGTAGTAATAAAGTCAGCTTCTGGCAAACTAGCTAATTGTTTTCTTTGTGTCATTTCTCTAGCCATTTGCCGTCTTTTTCCTTTAGTCTGCGGGTCTCCTTCGCTTTCTTTGCTTTCTTTAATTACTTCCTGTAATGTCATTTTTTGGTCTTGGGCAAATTTTAATTTTTCAAAAACAAAATCAGCAACCGCCACAATAAATAAAGCGATTAAAGCTTCAATCATAAAATCTGTAATTAATTGTTTTAATAAACCCGCTACTTCCGAAGAGCCATTGGCATTTAATAAGCCTAAAATGCTAAGCCAATGTTTATTTACTGTTTTATAAGCCACAAAGCCCAAAATGACAATTTTAATTATTTCTTTTAATAAGTCTTTGACACCTTTAATACTAAATAAGTTTTTAAAATAATTAAACGGATTAATGCCTTTAAACATTGATTGAGTAGTAAATAAAAAACCAACTTGTGCCAAACTACTAATTACTGCCGCTGTCGCCGTTAAAATAATTAATGGAACAATAATAAAAGCCAATGGTTTAAACGAATGCTCAATTATAAAACCAGCTCCCATTGCCGATAAATTTTTCAGATGAATAACCGACCACAAACCAATAAACATGGAATATATTTTTTCCCAAATATAAGTACTGCCAGCCACCAAATAAATTACAGCCACGGCTAAAGTTAATACTCGCCCAACTTCTTGGCTTTTTGGAACACTGCCTTGTTCTCTTAATCTTTGTAATTTACTAGCTGAAGCATCAAAATTCTTCTCACCGCTTTCTTCGCCAGCACCCATATAAAATCAGCCACAATATAACTATTAAATTAGTTATGCCCAAATAAAGTTTTTATTAAGGTTGAAGTTCAACTAATAATGTTCTTACTCCAAAATCAGCACAATTTTTAAAACCTAAAGCTTTGACTGCCGCTTCAGTAACATCAAGTTGAGCCGAAGTTGCATAAGGTCCTCTGTCAATAATTGGCAAAATAATTTCTTTATGACAGTATTGCAATTTTATTCTTTTACCTAAAGGTAAGCTTTTATGTGCTACACCAACCAAAGTAGGAGTTAATTTCAATCCAGAAGCTGTTTTATTACCATAAAGTCCAGGCCCATAACATAAAGCTTTCATTGTATTAGAATTGGCTTTTAAAGACGCAAGTCCAGAAGCAAAGAGAAAAAATAATAAAAGAGATTTCAAAAACGCAATCCTTATAATTTAAACAACAATTATTTGCATTTAGTATAACGCATTCTTTTATCTCTTTCTGACATTTATTAACAAATCAAAAGCCTGTGAACAAGTGTTTAATAAGCCATGATACCAGTAAAATCAAAGCCCGAACTCTGGCAAGTGAAGAGGGATAAAACTAATTCCTGACTCTATTTTTGGAACAGTTTATTAAAGTTTTTATCTAAAATTTAAGTCCCTAAAATTAATTTCCACTTATCCGATTCAACAAACTCTTTAATAATTATATTTCTTTCAGTTAGGAAATTTTCTAGATATTTAGTCATGAAAATTTTATCGACCAATTTGCCAATTAATCCAAGTGGCGATTGAAACTCAAAGAGGTCTTTTATAATAACATATTCATTTCTTGCCACAAAATCATGATCATGCCTAAGATAATTAAATATGCCTTGTTCTTGCTCATCTCTAAAATGAAATGGTTGTTTAAATTCAGTGATTCTTGAAGTTAATTTATGTTTTATCCCAAAATGTACAGCTTCCCATTTAACAAATTCACCCAAATTAATTAAACCAGCTGTTCTACCATCTATTGCTTTTTCGGCTGTTTTGACTGCAGCTATTTTATGCAAGTCAATGCTCCGAGATAAATCAAAACAACATTGAATATCAGCTTTTATAATAGTTTCTAATTTTATAATTGCCATTTTATAAAAGACCTATTCCGAGAGGGGATTTTTAAATACTGAATCAAATTACTTTATTCATTTTGGCTTTCAACTTGCTTTTACAGTTGTTTGAAAATTATACTCTAAAGCACTAAAACCACATTAATCCATAAATCACTTTACTCATAGTTCAGATTTTATTTTAATTGCTGAGAGAGCTTAATTTCTGTTTAGTAAAATATCTATTAATCTGTTTAATCTAAAAATACTATGAAATAAATTAATTAAAAAGTTTTAAACCCAGAAAGACAAATACAGGTTTAAAACTCTGAAGAAAAAATTTATTTTGTGTATAATAATAGGTTTTGAATTTAAAAGGTCAAATATTTTATTAATTTTTAACTAAATGTTTTAAATTTTAAAGTAATTCTTTACAAACCATTTCGCAAAGATTAAAAAGTTTTTTATTTTTTATCTCATAATAAACACTTACTCCTTCAGTAGTTCTTTCCAGAATTTTGGCTTGAGTGAGAATTTTAAGATGTCTAGAAACATTAGCTTGTTCGAGACCTGTATATTTAACAATTTCACCGACATTTTTTTGTCCATCACAAAGTGAATTTAAGATTTTGAGACGACTTTCCTCTGAAAGAACCTTGAAATATTCAGCAATTTCCTTAATTTGTGCTGAATTGAGTTTTAATTTCATCTAAATTTCCTAAATTTTTACTACAAATATTGTAACTAATATTTAAATACTTGATTATATTCTTTTATAATTGTATAATCACTTAATCTCACAGCTAAATTGATTGGTATTAAATTAGAAAATAGCGTTGGGTTTCTTTTAGACTTTTTCATAAACTTCATCTTTGTCTAAAAAACCAAGCTCCTCAATGAGAGGTAATATTTTACTTGTTAATTTTTCATTTACTTTGTTTAATTCTTTAATTTCATCAGTACCTAAATTATGTTCTGCTAGACATTTTCTGATTTGATACCAGCCCGCATCCCAAGTTTCAATCTTCCAGCTTTTAGTTATCATTTTATTTAAATTAGAAAAATAAATTTTATAAACTGCTTTTGCTTTATTTAATACTTCTTTTGATTCTTCTGATAATTTATTATTGAAAATCCAATTTGCCACAAAACGATCTTCATCTTTTGCAAGTTGCATTTTAAAGTCTGATTCGGTGATTTCCCAGTTTTTTAATTCTGCAATTGTAAATGGAAAAAAATTGTTTTTAATTTGATAAATATTATTTAAATACTTTATATCTTTTAAACTTGCCGTTTCATTACTATTACTAAATAAACTCCAGATAATACAATCATTTGTGAATTCTTTGCTTGGTTCAGTATGTGGAATGACAAACTGATTGCGGTCGTTTAGCCAATTGGGTTTTGGTATTTTTTTTACAGCATGAAGTGTTAAAGCTTTTTCAAAATTATCTTTATTTACAGTAAAAGCACCAGCACTTACACTTGGGGAAGAAAGAATTACAATATACCTAGAATTTTGAAAATCATTACCTTTGCTACAAATTGAAGCTAAAAAGTCTTTTCTGGCTCTATGCCTTGTATCTTTATTATCGTATTTAACAGTTATTGCATTACTCAAAGGAGGAAGTATATATTCATTAGAATTATCTGGTCTTGAAAACCAATTATTTAATACTTCTTTTTTCTCTATCAATCGAAGATGTTTAATTCCAATATTATCAGATTCTTTATTTGTAATATCAATTTTAATAAATTTGTTTTTTCTGGGTTTTGATAAATTCCAAATTAAAAAACTAATTGGATAATCACCAGTTACCCCATGAAAACATTTTGAGTGAAATAAAAAACCCTTCTCATATTTATAATCAAAGTATTCATTTCTATACTCAATACTATCTGGAGCATTCAAATATAATTTAGAAAACATTCCCAAATAAGTATTTTGTGGCATTTCATTAATAATACGAAACATAAACTGAACAAGTAATTCCCTCTTAGCATGACCAGTTTTGGCTTTATTCATATAAGTTTCTACTTTGGTTTTACTTACTCCTTTTTTAGATTTTCCTTTTGCTCCAGCTACTTGAGAAGTCGCAAATGGTGGATTTATATAAACAATCCAAGTAATAGATTCGTCTTTTAATTCATCTCTTAATTTTTGGGGTAGCTTCCAGTTCGGCTCAAAAGGTAATCTCTCTTTATTTAAAATATAATCTACATCATCATTTAAGTAATCATATTGAAAACAAGTGGCATTAGGAAAAACCTTTTTTAAATGATCCGCTTCACTAGAATGTAGAGTAGATAAATAAAGATATTTATAGGCTTCAGCAGGTAAGTGATATTCTAAATTGCCCGTTCCAGCCGCCATATCCCAAATTCGATATTTTCCAGTTTTATACCAATTTTTTCCTAAAACTCGTTCAAAATAATGAATTGCTTTTTTACCAAATCTCAAAGGTGTATAAAATTCTCCTTCAAATCTTCTTTGATTTTCATCAGTTAATCGGTCTAATTTAGAATGAATACCATTAATAGTATCCGCATTATTCACATAATCATAAATACTCCAGAAGTAGTCATAGTCTTTCATTAGAACTTTTTGTGTCTTTGAATTTCTATCTTCAAAAGTAAAAACTACACGATTATTTTCTTTATCAATAATTACTTTTTCTTTTTGAATATTAGCTAAAAAATAAAATGAATCTTTGTAACCATTTACAATATACTTACCAATTACGCTCTTCCAATGGTCAAAAATAGCTTCAAAATTTTCTTCATTAATTATTTTTTTATCACCAAAATCTAAAATTAATTGTGGATTTAAAGCATTATCAAGATTCTTTTTAAAAGCAGAGTATTCATTTTTTAAACTAATTGTATAAATATGAATTTTTTGCGTTTCTGGTTCTTTAACTAAATGATCAATTAATTTTGGATCTGGCTTGCTGGCTGGTCTTGACCAATCATATGAATCATTTGAATAATAATTTGACCATTTGCGAGTTTCTGTAATTGAAGCTTCATTTTTATTAGCCAAACACAAAAAGAAAGGTATTGTTTTTTTAACTTCTTCGTATTTTAATTTTCTAAGATAATAAAGCGTCTGAGCCAAAACCGTAGCAAGTGCTTTTAAATTTTGGAAATTTTTATCATATTTAAATTCAAAAAATACTTGTGGCGTATATAAATCATGTCTATCGGAAGTATCATAATTAATATTAAAATGTTTGGCATAAATAGCTTTAACAGTTTCTTCCGTACTTGCAATTTGCAGTTGATTATTAAATTCTTCAAAAGCCATAAATTTATATAATTTGTCTAATTCTAGTCAATAAACAAAATTATACAGTTTTTGCGGAAAGGTTTTTGAGCAATTACCGATCGAGTTTTCAATATTTTAAGACATCTTCCAAAGAACTTAGTTAAAAAAACCCCTTGTAAATATTGTAACTAATATTTAAACACTTGATTATATTCTTTCATAATTGTATAATCATTAAAGCAATAAAAAAAGAGGTTTAATAATGATTTTTAGACAATTAATTGATCTTGAAACAAATACTTATAGTTTTTTGGTGGCTGATAAACAAACAAAAGAAGCTGTAATTTTTGATCCAGTTTTTGAGCAAGTGGACAGAGACTATAATTTGATCAAGTCTTTGGGCTTAAGTTTAAAGTATTCAATTGATACTCATGTTCACGCAGATCATATTACTGGAACGACAAAGCTAAGAGAATTAAGTGGTTGTCTTGGTATTGTTCCAGAATTTGCGAAAGTGCAATGTGCTGATTTAATACTGAAAGACAATGATATTGTAAAAATTGGTAAAATTGAAATTAAAGCAATTGCTACTTTGGGACATACTGATAGTCATAATGCTTATTTAATTGATAATAAAATATTATTGACTGGTGATTCTCTTTTGATTGGTGGCTGTGGACGAACTGATTTTCAAAGCGGAAATGCTGGCTTAATGTATGATTCTGTGGTGAATAAATTATTTAACTTACCAGAAGACACTTTAGTTTATCCTGGACATGACTATAAAGGATATACAGTTTCGACTATTGGCGAGGAAAAAAGATTAAACCTCAGATTTTTAAATAAGACAAGAGATGAATTTATTGAAATAATGAATAACCTGAAACTTCCAAATCCTAAAAAAATAATAGAAGCAGTTCCAGCTAATGAATTATGCGGCAACTTAAAAGGATAAATAAAAATGAATAAAGTTATAGAAATGGACTCTCAGTCTTTAAAAGAAGGACTTAAAAATAAAGAAATTTGCTTAATCGATGTCAGAGAGCCAATTGAAAATACGGAAGAAAGAATAGAAGGTGCTTTATTAATGCCTCTTTCTTCTTTTGATCCAGCCAAAGTATTATCTATTAAAGGGGATAAGAAACTGGTTCTTCATTGCCGAAGCGGAAAAAGGTCTATGAAAGCGGCAGAACAACTTATAGAAAATGGCTGTTTAGAAATTTATAGCCTAAAAGGTGGAATTGAGGCTTGGAAAGAAAATGGATATGAAGTTGAAAAAAGTAAAAATGCACCAATTAGCCTTATGAGACAAGTTCAAATATCAGCTGGTTCATTAGTTTTACTTGGTTTTATTTTAAGTATTTTTGTACAAAAAGAATTTATTTATTTAAGTGCTTTTGTCGGTGCTGGCTTGGTTTTTGCTGGACTAACTAATACTTGTGCTTTGGGAATGTTATTAGCCAAAATGCCTTGGAATCAGACTAATTCAATAAATAAATAATTTATGAGTATTTTAATTATTATTGGTTATTTTTTGGCTTTGCTTATTGGTATTAGTCTTGGTTTGCTTGGGGCTGGCGGTTCTATTTTGACTGTTCCAGTTCTTACTTATTTATTTAAAATGCCAATAACAGAAGCAATACCAGCCAGTTTATTAATTGTGGGAAGTACCAGCTTTTTAGCCAGTATAAATCAATGGAAGCAAGGAAATATTAAAATAAAAGAATCAATACAATTTTTGATATTTAGCT
>CANLFK010000032.1 GCA_947489925.1 Candidatus Caenarcanales bacterium | reverse complement strand
AAAAAGAGTATTTTGCAAAAGGCGTTTAGTGGCTGTCTTCTGGCTAGGGTCTAACCCCTAACCCCCTGAAAGGTGGCTTTAGAAGGTGGAGTTTGAATGTGTTATTTTTCTGAAAACCTTAAGTTCCCACTGTCAAGGAGGCGGAGGGGCTTAGTAAGTGAAATTCTTTAGAAATAAATTATACAAATAACTAGCTCACCTTACTTCGGGATTGCTAAAGTGTAAATTTTAGTTCTTGCTTGAAAAGTCTAAAGCCAGATTAAAATTAGTTGAAATTAATTTAATGTGAGTTCGACAGATAAAAAACACAAAAAGCTTCTCAAGAATTCAAGTCTTAGCCCCCTAGACTTACGCCATTCCCCGAAGGGGACACTCAATAAATCTGTTTGAAATTTTCTGTCTTCAAGGTCTAAATTCCCAACTCCACTCTCTAATAGCCCATTTTCAGGGGGTTGGGGGTGAAAAGACAAAATTCTTTAGCGAGAGACTTGCAATTGTGATTGCTTCAAAGTTTCGCTTCAATCAGCATTTTCAGATTTTCTTTTCATCGAACTCACATTAATTTAAGGAAAACCTCTATTCAGTAAATAATTAAAAAACCGACTTAATAATCAATAAGGTTATTCTGCCATTAATTTACAGAACAAAAAATGTTAATTCCCTCTCTTTCCAGACATTATGAAAACATTTTAACTAATTTAAAAAAAGCAGAAAATGCTCTTGAAGAAGATAATCAAGATTTATATTTAAAAATTTTAATAAATAGCAAAACTAGCATTAGCCAAACCGAAAAACTTATACAAGCTTGGACTGAAAAAAATGACTCATTGGCTTTAAACTTAAAACTTTTAAATAATTATTATAAACATTTGCTAACTCAAGCTCTAGAAGAAAATAATAAATCTTCAATTGCAGAATTAAAATATCATTTATTGGAATTAATTGAAAGTTGTAATTTTAAATTTCATAAATCTTCAATTATTTGATTATGAAGAGGTTTTGTGAAATCTAATTTTTTTGTTTTACCATCTTTCTGTTCTTTGACAGATTCTAAAATTAAGTTTTCTAAATCATCATTTCGGCGCAAAGCCTTTCCTGAAAAGCCAATGGATAAATTCCCATTTACAAGATTAATTAATAAAAAACGAGTTGCTTCGCTGATTGATGAAAATCCCAATTCTTTTACTTTTTCTTTTAATTGTTTATTCAAATCTTCAGAAATTGGAATTTGTAATTTATATTGGTAGCTCATACCATAAATATACCACAAATCAACTAGTTTTCAAATAGACTCAACTATAATTTCAATATTTAGTTTTCCTTATTTTAAGCAGCGATAGGAAAAATTTCATCAGATTAAAGCCAAGCGGCATAATTTAAAGCTTGTTTGATGTCTTCAAGTTCTAATTTAGGGTAAGCTTTTAAAACTTCTAAGTCATCTTTTATTCATTGCTTAGCAAAACAGTCAATGACATTTGATTCTATTTTTAATTTGATTAATTGATCTATTAAATTAGTAAATGGACATTGTTGGCTAAACTGACTTAGTGAATCGAGCTTAATTATTTTAGGATTATTAATACTAGCAGGAAAATCTATAGAGCCTTGGCTAAAAACATATTGATTAATTCCATCTAAATTATAAGGGTTAAACATATTAAATATATATTAACTAATGTAGTTTGTATCATAAATTAAAATCTGAAGGTTTTCAAGCTTTTATTTGTAATATTTAACCCAAATAATCATACATTTCTGGATGGCGAGTTTCTCTTAATTTTTTTAAAGCTCTGGCTTCCAATTGGCGTACTCGCTCACGGGTTATATCTAAAATTTCGCCAACTTCTTCTAAAGTTCTTGGTTCACCTGTTTCATCAAGTCCATAACGCAAAACAACAACTGCTTTTTCTTTGGGCGTCAAAGTCTGATCAAGAAAAATAAGTAAATCTTTCCTTAAAAGTCTGTCTGTAGCTTCTTGATCTGGACTAGCTCTATGAGTATCTGAAATGAATTCTTCAAGTGTGCCTTCATCTTCACTGCCAATTGGTGAATGTAATGAAACTGGCGTTCTCATGGCGGCCATAACTTCACTTAATTTATCTGTGCTGATTTGAAGTATTGAAGCTAATTCTTGAACGGTTGGTCTTCGTCCTAATTCCATAGCGGCTTGTCTGGCAACATTTTTTACCCGCTGTATTGTTTCAACCATATGTACTGGTATTCTTACTGTTCTGGATTTATCGGATAATGCACGAGTAATACCTTGTCTAATCCACCAAGTAGCATATGTTGAGAACTTAAATCCTCGAGTATGGTCAAATTTTTCGGCCGCTCTTATTAAACCTAAATTTCCTTCCTGAATTAAGTCTAGGAAAGGTAAACCACGATTGATGTACTTTTTGGCAATACTAACAACTAATCTTAAATTATGTCTAACTAATAATCTTTTAGCATTATCTTCACCTTCTTTAATGCGGCGAGCTAATTCTATTTCTTGTTGAGCATCTAATAATGATACTCTCCCAATTTCTCGTAAATAAAGCTTAACTGAATCTTCTGTTAGAGGAGACTCTTCTAAAACTTCAATGTCTTCAACTAAGGCTTCTTCTGTGATTTTTTCTTCTTGCTTTAGCTCATCCTCCATAAAGAGAGAGTCTAATTGTTCATCAATTAATAATGAAGTATCATCTAATATCTTGACCATTGGGATTTATTCTCCAGTTGCTAAAATGAGGTTATTATGAAAGGCCTTAATAAGTTAAATAAAGCTTTATATATCTTTAACCATATTGACTAACTATAATTGTCTCTTGGTTAAGGAAAAAGAATTAAACTATACAGAAATTGTAAAGTCTAAATCTTACAGTAGAGAAATCTCAAAAGTCAAAGATTTGAATCAAAAATTAAATAAACTTAAGGCTTTTACAATAAAAATCACTTTTAAATTTATTTTAACTCAAATTATTTAAGTGGAGAATTTTTAAATTTGTATTTGTGGCTTAAGTTTATGTTTTAACAAAACATCTTTCAAAGATGCAATTAAGTTGATTTGGGCATTCATTTTCGGATTTTAATTTATGCCAAGCTTTAAAAAAACATTCTCTACTTTGGATATAATGAAAAGTCTCTTCAAAAAAATCCAACTTGTTTTTGTCATACAATTTAGCCAAACAATTAAAACATAAATGATTATCCTCTTCACCCAAAGACAAGTTTAAGGTAAAAAGCCTTTGACAAATTGGAGAAGAACATTTTGGGCAATAAGATAATATTGATTTCATTAGTTTTGACTTTAATTGTATAACTATGTTAGATTAGACAAGCATTAATTTTTATAAAAAGTTGAAGAAATGGCACTCAAACAATATAAACCTACTTCCGCTGGTGTCAGAACTAAATTAGTTCCAGACTTTGCTGAGCTGAAGACAGAAGGACCTGCTCGTAAATTAAAAGATAAAAAGCGTGAAACTCGCTCTTTAAGAAAAACTATTAAAAAGAATGTTGGTCGTAATAATCAAGGCCGCATTACTAGCCGTTTTAGAGGTGGTGGACACAAAAAAGTTTATCGTCAAATAGACTTTTTGAGAAGTGATAAACAAGGTATTACTGGAAGGATTGATTCGCTTGAATATGATCCAAATCGTAATTGCTGGATCGCTTTAGTTGTGTATCTGGACGGTGAAAAACGCTATATTTTAGCTCCTAATAATATTAAAGTTGGTGCATTTGTCATAAGTGGTTCTCAAGCTCCCATCAAAGAGGGAAATGCTTTGCCGCTAATTAATATTCCTTTAGGTTCTACTATTCATAATATTGAAATGACTCCGGGTAAAGGCGGACAAATGGTAAGAGCTGCTGGTCAATCAGCTCAGCTTATTGCTAAAGAAAAGGGTTTGGCTGGTTTAAGGCTTCCTTCTGGTGAAATGAGATGGGTTTTAGATCGTTGTTATGCAACTTTGGGTCAGTTAAGTAATCCAGAATTTGCTAATCAAAGCTCTGGGAAAGCTGGTCGTACAAGATGGTTAGGGCGTAAACCTCATAATAGAGGAGCTTCCATGAATCCAGTCGATCACAAACATGGTGGAGGAGAAGGTCGTTGCCCCGTTGGAGCGGCTGGTCCTTATACTGCTTTTGGTAAAAAACATGGCTTAAAAACTAGACAAAAGCGGAAAAATAGCAATAAGTATATAATTAACAGAAGGAAAAAATAGGATAAAAAATGGCTAGATCATTAAAAAAAGGTCCTTATATAGACCCTAATTTGCTGGAAAAGGTTGAAAAAGCAGTTGAAAATAAAGACAAGAAATTAATAAAAACTTGGTCAAGAGCATCAGTCATTTTGCCTTTGATGATTGGTTTAAATGTAGCAGTACATGATGGTAGACAATTTGTGCCAGTTTATATTACCGAAACAATGGTAGGTCATAAATTAGGTGAATTTGCTCCAACTCGTAAGTTTAGAGGGCATAAAGCAACCACTACTAAGGGAGGCAAATAATTATGGCAAATAAAAATAAACCTTTAATTGATTTTCTGGCAGCGGCCAATGTTATGATTAAAGGCTCTGTTGAAAAAATGCAAAGACCTTTAAATGAAATCAGAGACAAAAGCCTGAAAGATGCAATGACTTATTTAATGTTTTGTCCTTATGCGAGTAGTCGTTCTTTGGCTAAATTATTAAAATCAGCTGCTTCAAATGCTGTCAGTAAATTTCCTGATACAGATTTAGCTAATTTATGGATTAGAGAGATCTGGGCAGTTAAGGATATGGAATTAAGAAGAATGAAAGCTGGGCCGAAAGGCAAGGGGCGTCCGATTAGAAAGCGTTATAGTAAAATATTTGTAGAATTGGGAGTAAAATATGGGACATAAAATGCCGGCGAGAGCCAATAGATTGGGTGTTTGGGTTAAAAGGGAAAAAGATTTAGAAGCTAGACCAGCAGCGGATTATTTTTCTAGCTGGTTTTCTGAATTCAATGAATTTCCTGAGACTTTAAAAAAAGACTGGCAAATTAGACAAGCTATTATTAAAAAATTTGGCAAAAAAGCTGGAATTAGTAAGGTTAAAATTAAGCGCAAAGATAAAAAAGTTGAAGTCAATTTGCATTCGATCAGACCAGCTAATATTTTAGGTAAAGATAATCAGCGAGTTGATGAATTAAAAACACAATTAACTGCCTTAACTGGTGAAGATATTAAGGTTAATATTTCGGAAGCTAGCGGTACAGATGCCCAAATTATTGCTGAAAAAATTGCACATGATTTAGAAAGAAGAATTGTTTTTCGTAGAGCGGCTAAAGGTGCTATTACAAAGGCAATGTCTAGTCCTAATGTTTTAGGTATTAAAGTTATTATTTCGGGTCGCTTAGGTGGTGCTGAAATTGCTAGAACAGAATGGTATTTAGAAGGAAAAGTTCCTCTTCATACTTGGTGGGCAAATGTTGAAAATGGTTTTGCTGAAGCAGAAACGACATATGGAATTATTGGTGTTAAAGTAATTGTTAATCAGCAATTGCCTAATGCAAATAAAAACACAAATACTAAAGGCAATAATTCAAAACAATTAGGTCAAGCTGGTGCGAATCAAAATAATAATGCCCCAGTTGTTGCTGCAACTTAAAAGTTAAAGATAAAAAAGGAGAAATTTTATGTTAATGCCAAAAAGAACTAAGTTCAGAAAGCAAATGAGAGGCCGCATGAAGGGCAAAGCAACAAGATGCAATAAATTAGACTTCGGAAATATTGGCATTAAATCAATAGATCCTGGTTGGGTAACTGCTCAGCAAATAGAAGCTGCTAGAAAATGCTTGTCTAAATTAGTGAAAAAAAGCGGAAAAATGTGGTGTCGAGTTTTCCCAGACAAATCAGTAACCAAAAAGGCGGCTGAAACCAGACAAGGGGGCGGTAAAGGTAATCCAGAATTTTGGGTAGCAGTTGTTAAGCCTGGAACTATGCTTTTTGAATTGAGCGGAGTGCCAATTGATGCAGCTATTACTGCTTTAACCACCGCTGGACACAAATTACCAATTCACATTAAAATTGTACAAGCTGAATAAAAAAGAGAGAAGAAAAAACAATGTCAATGACTCAAATGACTGATTTAAGGAAGCTTTCACGAGCTGAATTAATTAAAAGACTGGCTGAATTAAAAATTGAATTAGACAAATTTTATACTTTACCCAAAGATCAGCTTGAAAAAATAGCTGGTTTTAAAAGAAAGTTTAAGCTAGAATATGCTAGAATAAAAACCATTCTGAATTAAAAAATTAACTTAACTTAACTCATATTAATAAAAAGACTATGATGCCTAATAGTCCGTTAGAAGCGGAAGAAAAAGCCAAAAACAAAAAAAAGTTTGTTGGTATAGTTGTAAGTAATAAATCGCAAAAGACGATTTCTGTGTTAGTTGAAAGACAAGTACAAGACAGCACTTACAAAAAAATTGTTACAAAGCATCGCAAATTTATGGCTCATGATGAAGAAGAAGCTTGTCATGAAGGCGATTTAGTAGAAATTGAAGAAACTCGTCCTATTAGCAAAAGAAAGTCTTTTTGCTTGAAAAGAATTATCAGGAAAAAAGTGGAGGTTACAGTTTAATGATTCAGCAAGAAAGTTGGCTAGAAGTAGCAGACAATAGCGGTGCTAAAAAAATTGAGTGCATTAGAGTTCTCAAAGTTGGAAGTAGTAAAGGTAATGCTGTTGGACAAGTTGGAGATATTATTGTGGCGGCTGTTAAATCAGCTGAACCCAAATCTTCGGTCAAAAAAGGTAGCGTAGTAAAAGCTGTCATAGTAAGAACTAGATTTCGCAAGAGAAGAAAAAATGGCTTTTGTGCTTGCTTTGATGACAATGCGGCTGTTTTAATAAATGATAAAAAAGAACCAATTGGCACTCGTGTTTTTGGTCCAGTCGATAGAGCTTTGAGAGATGTAGGTTTTACCAAGATTTTATCTTTGGCCCCGGAGGTAATATAAAAATTAAATATTATGGCAAATCAAGTTAAAAAGAAAAAAACTTATTCAAAATCACCAATAAGACCAATCGAGAAGAAAGATCGTATTGTTTCTAATACTGTTTGGTTAAAGGGCAGAACTAATATTAGGCGTTCTTGGGATATTAAATTGGGAGATACTGTCATTGTTTTGAGCGGTGATGATAAGGGCAAAGTTGGTAAAGTACAAAAAGTTATACCAAATGAAGCTAAAGTATTAATAGAAGGTATTAATATAATCACTAAGCATACTAAGTCTCCAACAAAAGAAGAAGGCGAAATTGTTAAAAAAGAAGCTCCAATTTGGATTTGGAAAGTAGCTTTGGCTGTTAAAGATGCAAAAAATCCAGATAAGTTTATTGGAACTAGAATTAAAAAACAAAAGACCAAAGAAGGCAAAACGCAGAGAATATCAGTTAAAACTGGTGAGGTAATTGAGTAAAATAAAATGAATAGAAAACAATTAGAATTCAAGGAAAAAGCGATTCCAGATTTAAAAGAAAAGTTTGGTTACAAAAATGACTTTGAAGTTCCTAAACTAGACAAAATTGTTATTAGTCGTGGTATTAATTCCGAAGATGCAAAGTCTAATAATTTGATTGACGAATTATTTAAAGATATTTCATTGATTGCTGGACAAAAGCCAATTATGAAAAAAGCCAAAAAGTCTATTGCAACCTTTAAACTTCGGGAAGGAATGCCCAATGGAGTAATGGTAACTCTGCGTAGAGAAAGAATGTATGCCTTTTTTGATAAATTGGTATCTTTGGCTTCTCCACGGATTAGAGATTTTCAGGGCTTTAAAATTAAGCCAGATGGAAATGGTAATTTTACGGTTGGTATTAAAGATCAAAGAATTTTCTTAGAAACAGAGAATAGCAGTAATAAAGGTTTGCAAATTACTATTGTTACAACTGGTAATAGCAATGAAGAAGGAAAAGCCCTTTTGGAAGTTTTAGGTTTTCCTTTTAGTAAATAAGAGAAAAGATTGGCTAGACTTAAAAACAAATCTGCTTTCATAAATAGAATTAAATGTCATTGACTGTTTTGCTAAGCAATAATTACGCGGTGTGCTTATGTTTTAGCTTCAGTCAGGCATTTTAAGTCTTTTTTTGTCCAATGCTTAAAAGAATAGCCAGCTTGTAAAAATAACATTTTATGACCATTTTGTCCTACAAAGCCATGTTTTTGAGCTAATTTTAAAAAAGCTGTTTGCTCTGGATTATAGACCAAATCGTAAAAGTAACAATTTTTATTAATAATATTTTGAATAAAACTTTCAGTTAAAGGACTTTCATTTTCATTAAAACCACTCATTCCGACAGGTGAAGCATTAATAATTAAATCAAAATCAGAATTTGAAATATTTAAATCATTAATAAAACAGGCTGTAATAGTGCAATTAAATCCCGCAAAGGCTAATTTAATATTTTCTGCTCCCGCTTTGGCACTTTCTGAATTTCGGATTAAAATTATAATTTCGCTGAATTTCTTTTTAATTAAAGCCAAAATAATAGCTTTAGCTGAGCCGCCAGCTCCAATCAATAAGGCTTTTTGCGATGCTAAGTTATTTGGCAGAGAATGTAAAAAACCTAACCAATCAGTATTTTCGGCTTTTATGCCAGAATTATCAAAAATTAAAGTATTGGCAGCTCCAATTAATTTAACTTCTTTGGAATAATTTTCCGTGATTTCTAAGACTTTTTCTTTATGTGGAATTGTAATATTAACTCCTTTAAAGCCTAAAGCCTGTAAGTTTTTTATATTCTCAAGCAAGTTTTGGCTTTCAGTCGGAATACAAATATAACCACCTTTTAAACCAGTTTCACGGAAAAACTGAGCGTGAATTTCGGGTGATAGACTATGCTCAACTGGAGTGCCTAAAAGAGCAAAATTAAATATCATTAATCAATTATTTTAACGCCAATATCATCATGAGAACTATTATTACTCGAAGATAAAGAAGCTGGCAAGGCAATAGCTGAATTTTCCTGCTTTAAAACCGTCAAAGCCGCAATAACGCGAGGCACATAGTTTTTAGTTTCATTTGGTAAATAACGGCTAACTTCCCAAAAATCTTTATTACCATTTGATAAATTAATAGCTTGCTGAACACGAGTATCTCCAGCATTATAAGCAGCAATTGCTAAAAGCCAATCTCCAAAACGATTATGTAATTTCTTTAAATATTTAGCGGCAGCTCTGGTAGATTTAACTGGATCTGAGAAATCATCTTGATTATTTAAGCCAAAAATTCGTCCAGTTGAAGGAATAAATTGCCAAATTCCTCTTGCTCCAGCAGGCGAAATAGCTGACGGATTAAAAGTGCTTTCCACAAAACCAATTGAAATTAATTCTTGGGGAACTCCCTCTTCAGCAAAGATTTTTTCGAATAAACCTTGATAATATAATAATCTTTTGCGGGCAATAGTCAGCCTTGAATTATTTTTATTATTTAATTGATCCAGAGAGACAATAACTTGCGGGCGGTGTAAACAATCGCTTAAAATCGGACTGAAAGACGATATTCCTGAATTATCATTTTTAAATAAATCGAAATTATTTTTGCCTTTTTTTTGCCTCATTGCCTTAAAGCTTTTGCTAACTTCATTTGATGGCATAATTGCGGGTGGCTGAAAAACTGGATTAAAATCATCTGGAGCAATATTTCGTAAATTTCCGCTTTGAGAGTCAATAAAAAGCTTTTGATCGCCAGCGAGCATTTCTATTTCTCCCGCTTTCACTGGCAAAAAAGAAGCTTTCGGACTAAATATAGAAAATAAACCATAGCAAGAAAGACCTAAGACAAAGAGTTTTGTTTTAAATTGTTTTGTATTCATAACCAAATTATGTGAGGGTATAACAAATATTAAGAAAAAAACTCCTAATATTTAAAGCTTTAAGACTTGAAAAAGGTCTTTAGATGAGTTTATTGTCAGCATGGTCAGACCAAATCATTTCTCGATTGCCTACCAAAACTGTGTCTCCCGTCTTTATACCACAATTTTTTAATTCATCTAATAAATTGATTTTTTTCAGTTGATAAAACAAATGATTGGCAGAATCAAAACTGCTAAAATTAGTTACTCTCATCAAGCCCTCAACTATTAATCCTTCGACCACAAAAACTTTTCTTTCCTCATCAAATTCAATTTTAAAATCTGAAGTTTTAGACTTTAAAGTTTCTGTTTCTAATACAGACTCAATTTCTACGGTTTTTGTTTCAGTTAAATTCAGTTTTTCATCTAAGATATTAATTGTATTTTTTAATTCGTCTAATCCTTGCCCTGAAACAGCCGAGATGAAAACCAAAATTAAGTCTGGTAATTTATTCTTAAATTCAGTTTTAATCCGTTCTATATCGTCTTCAGCCAATAAGTCTATTTTATTAATAACAATAATTTCTTTTTTTTCTAAAATTTCTGGATTATAGGCTTGTAATTCATTTTTTACAGTTAAATAATTTTGCCAAATATCTTCACTCATACCATCAATCAAATGAATTAAAGCTTTAGTTCTTTCAATATGCCTCAAAAAAGTTAGCCCAAGCCCTGCTCCATCGGCCGCTCCTTCAATTAGCCCCGGAATATCTGCAATAATTAAAGACTTAGTGCCATAAAGCTTCATCATTCCTAAGTTTGGAATTAAAGTTGTAAAAGGATAATCCGCAATTTTAGGTTTACAAGCCGATAATCTGGATATTAAAGTTGATTTGCCAGCATTTGGTTGCCCAATAATACCAATATGAGCAATTAATTTAAGTTCTAATTGTAATTTATACTTTTCTGAATTTTCACCAGGCTCGCAAAAATGAGGAGCTTGCCTTGAAGCTGTGGCAAAATGTTGATTACCTTTTCCACCTTTTCCGCCTTTGGCTACCAAAAACATTTGTTCTGGGTCGGTTAAATCAGCAATTATTCTATATTCACCATTTTTTTCTAGTCTTTTAACTAAAGTACCAATCGGAACTAAAATAA
This sequence comes from Candidatus Caenarcanales bacterium, assembly GCA_947489925.1. Taxonomy (GTDB): domain Bacteria; phylum Cyanobacteriota; class Vampirovibrionia; order Caenarcaniphilales; family Caenarcanaceae; genus JAAFJH01. Next base: position 4,234 of record CANLFK010000032.1, on the reverse strand, counting down.
TTAAATCTTTAGCAGAAGCTCCACTTCGCCTTGATGATTCGCCATTATTGCCATTTTCGGCTTTAAAATAATGCTTAAATCTAAAGTCAATTAAGGTATTTATATTATTGGTCGCTTTCAGATAAACTGATCCACCACGACCACCATCTCCACCAGCAGGGCCGCCCATGGGTTCGTATTTTTCACGACGCCAAGCAATTTTGCCATCTCCGCCTCTGCCAGATTCAATTTCAATTTCAACTAAATCTATAAACTTTTCCATAAAAATATTTTCAGTGTAAATCTAATAGTAAACTGTTTTTTAATCTTTTATTAATTTTAGGTCAAACTGTTTTCAGATTAATTTATTTCCTCATCTAAAATACTTTTTTGTTTGGTTTTATAATCCCAATCTCTAACAGCTGACTTTACGACATCTACTGACCATTGTGAATTTATCATTCTTTTGCCTTGCAATAATTCTTCTATTGTTATTACTTCAATTTTTGGAATACTCTCTTTGTGAAAACGATTTTGATATACACCATATTTTTTTGTCTCTTTGACCAGATTTTCCATCGGATACAAAGTAATTAAATAGCCGATGGCAGCATCTTCTCTTTCAATTGTACCGTTTAAATCTCTTATTACGGAAGGAGTTAAATTCTTATTTGATTTCACACTGAATAATATTTTTTTGATGCTTTGTTTATTATTTTGATCTAAGTCCATAATATAAGCAATACCATCAATTCCGCCATCTCCACCTTTTTTTTCATTGATAGTAGCTCTATTATTAGAAAAAGTAAGTACTGCCCATTTTTCAAATTCTTTGCGTACTCTATCATCTTTTTTATTAGCTAAAGCAATTGCTCCTTCAAAATCTTGTGGAACTCCAGAAAGCTGAATTGTGGTTTTATGGGTTTCTCGTTTTTCTAATTGATCAATTGGTTTTTCATTAATATCTAAATTATCTTTTCCAATAGTATCTTCTAGTCGTTTAATTATTAAAGAAATACTTTGGTAAGTAATATCAACTCCAATCCAATTACGATTTAATTTTTGGGCAACTGCAACTGTAGTACCGCAACCACAATAAGCATCAAGTATAGTATCACCTTCATTACTACTTGCTTTTATTATTCTTTCAAGCAAGGCTTCTGGTTTTTGTGTTGGATAACCTAACCGTTCTTTAGCTTGCGAATTAATGGGTTTTATATCAATCCAACAATTATCAATCATCACACCTTTGGATTCATCTAAATATCTTATGTATTCAGCTGTTCCAGATTTTGTATAATATAATCTGCCCGTATCTTCATATTCTTGCATTTTTTCTTTTGGGCAACGCCAACTTTTAGTAATACCATTCCATTCATATTGATAACCTTTACCAGGTGCAATTAAATTATCAGTTCTAAATAATCGTCCTTCTTCATCTTTGTGTCTATAATGCGACTTTTGATAATCTTCTCCTATATCTTTATAGCTAGGCTTAAATAAAAATTCAGAAGATTTAGTATAGAAAAAAATTATATCTGTATTGTGTGGCATAGTTTTTGAATTACTTTTAGCAGTTGTTCGTTTCCAAGTAATTTCATTCCTAAAATCCCCACCCCTTGAAGTAAATAAAGCATCGCATACTAATTTTAAATAATGACTAGCAGTAGGATCACAATGCAAATAAAAACTACCTGTTGGTTTTAATACTCTCCACATCTCATTTATTCTCAAAGTCATACTTACCAAATAAGCAAATAATGAACCTCTCTTTAATACTTTTTCTAATCCAATTATCAAATCTATACTTTGGCTAGTTAAAAAACCACATTTATTACTAATTATTTCTTCATAACCAATATTAGCTGAATCGTCCCAACTCCAAGTATCAACAAATGCCTGTGCTTGAGCCTTATCTTCATTACCAATATTATTATAAATTTGATTATAATTTCTTTTACTATTAAAAGGCGGATCTATATAAACTAAATCTACGCTCTCATCTTTTATATATTTTTGTAATACTTCATAATTATCACCATAAAATAATTGATTTTTTCCTAATGACATAATTGTTTTTCTAAGCTCAATTCAATAAATTCATAGTTTACATTTTCTAGTCGTTTTTTGGTTGTTTCAATAGCAATACAGCTTTATTCTCAGCCCTCAAAGTTTAATTGATTCAGGTATTTTTGCTTCGGGTAAATTACGATGACTTTGTTTAAAGCCAAACCACTGCATAATGGATCTAGCTAATCTGGTTGAATTATGTCTGCCCTTATAATCTTGTAATTTACTTCTAATAATAGGCTCTATTCCCAAATCATTAATTGCATCTAAATCAATTGGAATTGGCTTTCCGCTGTCTAATTGCAAGCTTTCGGGAGCATTTAATAAAATGGCATTTAATATATTTTTGTGAGTATGCGATTGAATTGCTTTCAAAAAGTCTGAAGCTTTGTAATTTTTAGTCTCTTTATCTTGAACAAGATTACAGACATAAATTACTTTGGCTTTAGTTTCTTCAATTGACTTTAAAATCTCTGGAAATAAAAGATTTGGAATAATTGATGTATAAAGACTACCAGGGCCTAAAATAATTAAATCTGCTTCTCTGATTGCCAATAAACATTCAGGCAAAGCGGGCGAAATATTAGTGGCAAAAATCTTTTTAATTAATTTCCCGCCTTCTGGTATTTTTGATTCACCCGAAATAATAGTGCCATCTTCCATTTCGGCTTCCAAATGAACAGCTTGTAATGAAGAAGGTAAAACTTTTCCGCCAGTTCTTAAAATACGACTAGCCAATAATGAAGCCTGAGCCATATCACCTAAGCAAATATCACATAAAGCCGCCAAAAACAAATTCCCTAAACTATGTCCTTTTAGGCTTCCTTCCGAAAAACGGTATTGAAAAAGAGAAGTTGTTAATTCTTCTTCATCAGATAAAGCCACAATGCAGTTTCTAATGTCTCCGGGAGGAACAACTTTCAATTCTTCTCTTAATTTGCCAGAACTGCCACCATCATCACCAACTGTTACGATAGCGGTAATATTAGTTGAATAATTTTTTAAGCCAATTAATAAACTAGACAAACCAGTTCCACCACCAATAGCGACAATTTTTGGTCCTTGCCCTTTTTTTCTAGCTCTCTCTAAGGCTCTTAAAATTGATTGAGGAGTGTTTTTATCGCCAGCAAAAGAGGAATTATCATGATTCGTAACATCTAAAAGAGTTTGTAAAATAAGAATAAGCGACGCAAGAATCAGGAAAGTACCCAAAATTAAAATCAAAGGACCACTTAAATGAGCAGGCAAAATATTTGCGACCCATCTTAAAGCTGACCAAATGGTTAAACTAATATTGGTTAAAGGTCTGAGTTCGAGTAATAAAGCAAGTCCAAAGGCAATAAAAGCAATACCTAAAGAAAATATAATAATCCAGCGTTTTAGACCGGGTAAAAAATATTTGCCATTTAAACGAAAACGCAAATTATTAAAAAACATCTTTTAAATTAATACATTTTAACAATTTTATATTTTCATACATTTCTTTTTTCAGAAAGATTTTAGTCTAAAATAAAGAAGATTAGTTAAAATAAATTCAAATTATAATGCTTCAAGCTGGAATAGTCGGACTTCCTAATGTCGGTAAATCAACTTTATTTAATGCCCTAACTCAAAACAATTCAGCGGAAGCGGCAAATTTCCCATTTTGTACCATTGAGCCAAATATAGGTATTGTCAATGTTCCAGATAAAAGATTGAATAAATTAAGAGAAATTTTCAATTCGCAAAAAATAATACCAGCCGCTTTTAAATTTGTAGATATTGCTGGCTTAGTCAAAGGTGCTAGTGAAGGAGCGGGGCTTGGCAATAAATTTTTGAGCCATATTCGTGAAGTTGATTCGATTGTGCATGTCATTAGATGTTTTGAAGACGAAAATATACACCATGTAGACGGTTCAGTGAATGCGGTCAGAGATTTTGAAACTATTAGATTAGAATTGGCTTTGGCGGATATGAGCGTTATGCAAAAGAGAATTGACAAAATCAATAAACAAGCCAAAAGTGGCGACAAAAACTATCAACGGGAATTTGAAATTTTAAATGAAATAAATAATAATTTTGAAAACCTAAATATTAAATTACCTGAATTGACAGCCGAAGACAAATCTTTAATTGCACATTTAAATTTATTAAGCTTTAAACCATTTATTATTGCCGCAAACCTAAAAGAAGCAGAATTAGCCAA
>CANLFK010000031.1 GCA_947489925.1 Candidatus Caenarcanales bacterium | reverse complement strand
ATAATAAAAATATATTGTTTTTGAAAGTCGATTTCGTATTCTGTATAATTCCGAAAATTACTTAAAACAATTTTATGCAATCTCAAATCTTGGCTCATTATTTTAGTTAAATTGAAAATTATGTAAGAGAAATTGGTTTTTTAGAAAATAAAAAATGTTTATTGACAGACAAGTTTAATGTTTGACATAATGACACTTTGCAATCTTACCAAATATAATTTTAAAATATGACTTCAGTTACTCCTACTACTAGAAAACAAGTCTTGAGAATACCTACAGATAGAAAAAAATTTCAATTGTCTTCATTCTCTGCTGATTTACCAGACAAGATTCAGCAGAGTTTAAGTGAAAGAGGAATTCAGTTGACATTACCAGAAGCAAAAGAGACTGCACTTGCTTTTGCAAAAAAGAACAGATTGATTGAAAGAGATGCTGTAATAAATGAATCTTTTAAGTTGAAAAGGAGTGAATTAAAGCAGGAACGCCGCAAAATAAATAACACATTAAAATCTAAGCTAATTAACTTAGGTTTTTCAGAAAATCACTTAAGTATAAAGATAAAAATTGCTAGAATTTTTATCTTTGCCAAGAAAACAGGTAGAAATCCCTCAACAGAAGAAGTTATTAATAGTTTCAAAGAAAAAGAGGGTTGTCAATTAAGCACTGAGCAGGCAGAATTAATAATACAAGGATTCAAAGACCAAAAACAGGTTTTGTTAAAAATAGAAGAAGTTGAAAATCAGATAAAACAACAACAAGTTAGCTATCTGCAAGAATTAAGAGCATTAGCCAAGAAAATACCCGAATCAATTCAAAATTATGAAAGACCTTTTTACCTTAGAGGGTATCTGAAAAGTTTTGTTAAGGAGAATACAAAAACTGCAACAGGTATTATAGCTAATACAAAAAGAGGCGAGTCGAAAGCAACCGATCCTGCTTCTATCACTGCTTTAGTCGATTCTACGACTGCTTTTGTCAAAAGTCTCCTCTCTGTTAGCTTAATAGATAATCCTACGGCTATTTTCTTGAGGAGCTACATGTTGTCTGTAATTAATGCGGGGAAGAGGAAAAATTAAGACAATCCTAATCTTAAATTTGCGTAAGTCGCTTAGAATTTCCTAATAGTTATAGGACTTACGCAAAAATCAAATTTTTAGCTTAAATTTTCACATAATTTAATTTTAATTATGATTGATTACCCTAAAGATAATTAAATAGTTGTCTGGTAATTTCAAATGGTTGATTTTAGGTTGGCAAGTACTGATACAGAAAATCGGCAATTTCAAAGTATACAAAATGGCAAACTGATAAATGGAGTTGATCCCAAATTAATTCCTTTAAATAAGCAGTCTGAATGGAGAGGAGCAAGTATTTATTTGCCTCAACTAATTGGAAAAACCTAGAACTCGTATTATTTAATAATTACTTGGTTGATAAATAATTGGCATTTGCATTTGCTGAAACTGAGCTGGTAAAACTGGAGCAGAAATATAATTTGAATAATAATGATTAGTAAAACTATTATTTGGGGCTTGATTATAAGGGAAAGCTGAATATTGTGGTTGTTTAATAATTTTGCCTACTTCATAAATATTACTTTCATTAGACTCAGCTAGAGCTTGTTTTAATATATTATGATTTATTTCAATATTTGGAGCTATTTGCACAATTTCATTTATAATTTCAGTCTCATTTAAAGCTTTAATTTTATAAGGATCTGGAAATATCTCCAACATGATTGAATCAGCATCTTGACTTAATTCAAAACGATTATAAGTTACATGAACTGTATCTCCAATATCAACCAAATCAAATATTTCTTCAACATCCAGATTATTCATGCGAACGCAACCATGCGAGACAAATTTACCTATTGATTTTGGATCATTAGTGCCATGAATACCATAAACTGTGTTTTTATCTTCAAAAAAGCCAATCCAGCGTTGCCCCAAAGGATTTTTGCCATAATTGCTAATTCTCACTGCTCCTTCTGGCTTATAAGGATGTTCCCAAATTGGATCAATAACTTTCTTTTCAACTTTATAATAACCTTGTGGCGTCATCATAGCTTGTGAATGACCAACTCCAACTGAATATTCACCTATTAAATAAGAATTTTTGTACAAACTCAAAGTACGACTTGGCACATTAATTCTTATTTCGGTTTGTCCTTGCCCAATAGCAAAAGCTTTATTATAAAAACTTAAGTTTAATATACAAATTAAAAGAATAAAAATATTTGGCTTTTTCATCACTTTTAGTATTACCTATAATAATTAAACCCTATTTAATTGTCTTCAAGCTTAAATATATCTAATTGCTTAAACTCATTGATTTACTCTTTCATCAAAGTAATTGATATTAAATTGGCTTTCCCTAAATAATATGAATTCTAGACTAAGTAAATAATTTTAATTAACTTCCATTAAAAGAATTTGCACAATTGGATTTTGCTTTAATGCTTCAAATTCAGCTTTGACAAATTTTTCAAGACTTTTTTCAGCGGCTTTTAAATCATTAGCTTTTAAGATTTCGGCTTTAATTTTATTTGTTATTTCTTGCTGTTGCTGAGCATCTCCAAAAATACAACCCTTAAATAATATATCTGGACCAGCAATAATTTTATTTTGATCCAAAGTGATAACAATATTAATAATTCCGTCTGAAGATAATTTTGCTCTGTCTTGAATAACAGATTTTTCAATTGTCCCTTCTCTTGAATTATCAATCATTATGATTCCAGCCGGCACTTCACCTACCACAGCACAAGTTTCAGTAGTTAATTCCAAAACATCTCCATTTTCCATAATAAAAATATTTTCCGTTGGCATGGCACAAACTTCTTCGGCTAATTTTCCATGTCTGACTAACATTCTATACTCACCATGAGCGGGCATAAAATATTTAGGTCTTACCAAATTTAGCATTATTTTTTGCTCTTCTTGGCTACAATGTCCCGAAACATGCACTCCAGAATCACGACCATAAACAACTTCAGCTCCACGAGCAAATAAAGCATTAATTGTAGCGGCGACTGATCTTTCATTACCAGGTATCGGCGTAGCACTGACAATAACGGTATCACCCGGAATAATAGAAACTTGTTTGTGGCTTCCATTTGCAATTCTGGTCAAAGCTGATAAAGGCTCTCCTTGGCTACCAGTAGTTAAAATACAAACTTTCTGCATTGGATAATTCATGGCTTCTTCAGATCTAATCAAAAGACCATCTGGAAAATTCATATAACCTAATTGCCGAGAAACCAAAGCAATATTCAACATTGAACGACCCAGAATTGCCACTTTTCTGCCGTATTTTTGAGCAATTTCAAGTATTTGCTTGATTCGGTGAACCTGTGAAGCAAAAGTCGTAATAATAATTCTTTTATTGGCTTTAGCAAAAGTCTCTTCGATCTTAGGAAAAACTGCCCTCTCTGAAGGAGTAAAACCAGCTTTTTCAGCATTAGTTGAATCTGAGATTAATAATTGAACACCTTTAGCACCAGCTTCAGCCAATGCCGCAATGTCAAATAATTCACCATCAACAGGAGTATGGTCAAATTTAAAATCTCCTGAATGAACAATTAAACCAGCTGGTGTTTGAATAACTAAACTAAATGAATCTGGAATTGAATGATTATTACGAACAAAAGTTAAAGCAAAAGATCCTATTTGAATAGTTTCACGGGGTTTTGTGCGTTTAAAAACAGTTTTTTGCAAAAGTCCATGTTCTTTTAATTTACCTTCCAATAAGCCAATTGCCAAAGGTGGTCCATAAATAATCGGAATATTAACAGACTTAAGCATATTCGCCACACCACCAATATGGTCTTCATGACCGTGGGTAATAAACATTCCTAATATTTTATCTTTATTCTCAATCAAATAAGTCAGCTCTGGTAGCACTAAATCAACACCATGCATATCTTCGCTTGGAAAAGCCAAACCCGCATCAATAATGATCATTTTATCATCACAGCGTATAATCCAAGTATTTTTACCAATTTCACAAAGCCCACCAATTGGTATAACTTGCACTTTTTTACTTGGATCAAGTGGAATTAATTCTGGAATGATAGGGCCTTTAGCTATTTCGGGCTTTGGGCTTGAGCCTGTATTTTGTGCAATTGGTTTATTAATGGTAGTAGTTTGCCCTTGAGAACTAGTATTAAAATTAGACCGTCTTAAAATTGGGCTATTGTTATTAGGTGAATTGTACATAAATGAAATTTGACAAAAAGTTTAACAGTTTAAATGCCGATGAATTCTAGTTATTTGCTAAAAACAAAGTTCATTGAAAATTTGCTTTAGAGAATTTCGGACAGTTTCGGTTGGTGGAGTAAGAGGCAACCTTAAATAATCTTCACAAATGCCCATTTCTTTTAATAAATATTTAACTGGACCTGGGCTTGGCGAACAAAAAAGAATTTTAAATAAATTAAATAATTTAGAATGGATTATAACAGTTTCTTGATTATTTCCGTTAAAAAACTTTTCAATTAAATTATTAATTAGTAATCCAGCAATATGGCTTGTAACACTTACAGCTCCGACAGCACCGACCGACAAAGCTGGAAGAATTAAATTATCGTCTCCACAATAAATTTCTACTTTTTCAGTTTTTAATTTTAATTGAGTAATACTGTCTAGTGAACCACTTGATTCTTTGATGGCACAAATATGAGCAAATTTTTCATTTAATTTAAAAACTGTTTCAGCTTCAATGGTTGAGCAAGTACGCCCCGGATTATTATAAAGAATAATAGGTACTTTGACTGAATTGGCAATAGCTGAAAAATGAGCCAAAATACCTTCCTGATTAGGTTTATTATAATAAGGAGCAATTGACAAAATAGCATCAGCCCCTAATTCTTCCGCTCTTTTTGAGGTTTCACAGGCGGTTTGTGTTGAATTAGAACCAGCTCCAAAAATAATGGGAATTCTTCCTTTGACAATAGATTTAGTTGTTTTTAATAATTCCCATTCTTCATCATAGGTTAAAGTTGGATTTTCGCCTGTTGTGCCAGTAATCAGCAAAGAAGTTGTTTTATTTTGAATTAAATGTTCAATTAATTTTTCCAAAGAAGCAAAATCTAAACTTAAATCTTCCTTAAAAGGAGTTACCATAGCAGTAATCAAGCGACCAAATTGTGCAGAAAACATTTGTATTTAAGCCTAAGCCAGTAAATCGAAAATAAAAATATAATTTAGCATTAAATTGCCATAAAAAGCTTAATCTAACCTATAAAGGTTTACCTTAACAGTTTATTTACTTTTGTAACTTAAAATTAACTGAACTAAGATGAGTTCTTAATAACAAACTTATTATTTTTTATGCCAATTTTACCTTTCAAAGACAAATATCCAATTATTCCAGACAGCGTTTATATTGCCCCAAATGCTTATTTGATTGGTGATTTGGAAATTGGTGAAAATTCTTCTTTTTGGTTTAATGTAACTGTCAGAGCTGATGTCAATTATATAAGAATTGGTCAAAATACTAATGTGCAGGACGGATCAGTTATTCATGTAACAACTAAAACACATTCAACTTTAATTGGAAATTCGGTAACAGTGGGGCATAGCGTTAATTTACATGGTTGCACGATTGAAGATTATTGTTTAATTGGTATTGGAGCAACCGTTTTAGATGGAGCAATTATTCAAACTAAGTCTTTTGTGGCTGCAAATTGTTTAATTACACCAAAGACAATTGTGCCAAGTGGTGTTTTATTTGCTGGGTCGCCTGGGAAAATCAAGCGAAAATTAACCGATAGCGAATTAGAGTTTTTTGAATATTCGGCTCAAAACTATGTGAATTTAAAAAATATTTACTCGGCCACTAATAATTAAGGTTTAAATTTTTGACTTTCTGGGCTTATAATCTGTAATTAAGTTTGAATTATAGGTATTTCCATTGTAATTTAAGACTTATAATGGCAGGTTATTTAATATGAAAAAAAATATATTATTTGCAATTTTACTTTCAATTGGCTTTTACTCGGCTTCTTGGGCAGATGCTTATTCTAATGCTTATGGCAGGCAAGCTATTATGTCTCCTGGTGGTCTTCCGAGCACATTATCATTAAATGGCGGAATGATGCCAGCTCAGTCTCAGTCTATGCCTATGGCAAGTTATGGTCAGCCAAGTACAGCTAATGGTGTTTATTTGGGTGGTAGCCCTCAGCAAATGCAAATGCCAGCTCAGCCCATGAATATGAATGCAATGCCACAGAGTATGGCTAATACTGCTTCTTATATGGCACCGCAAACTAATCAATATTATAGCGGTAGTAATTTTGGTCAGCAACAACAAATGATGGCTCAGCCAATGCAAATGCCAGCTAATTATTATAATGCTCCTGCTTATCAAGCTCCTAATATTGGTGCTTTTGCTACACCAGATAATAGTTATATGGCTCAAAGACCTCAATATGGCGTTCCAGCACAATTAGTACAAAGAAATAGCTCTGATTCTTCATCAAGTTTGCCTTATAGAGCTATGCCTAATATGCCTTTAAATCCAAATTCTGGCATGAATATGATGAATAATAATCAACAACCACAAAACAATAATCAAGTAATGAATATTTTAAATGGTAGTAATGGTCAAAATGCCTCGGTGATGAGTATTTTAGGAGCTAGCCAGCCAGCACAAAATAATAATGCTGTTCAAACTTCTAATAATACAAATGTAGCTGGAACTTGGGTTAAAAAAGTATTTACTCGCCCAGCTAGCAATAAAGTTTCGGGTTGGTAATAATATTATAATTTAAGCAAATAAGTTATAAAAACAATTATCACAACTCTGTCTGAATTGACTATGTATTGGAGTTTTGTATATTTCTTTCCTCTGGAATTGGTGTCTTAGACTCTCTTCCTTCAATTGATAGAGCTTTTTGTTTTTTACTTTCAGAAGTAATTGGCACATAGGTTTCCTCTAATGGTGAAGTTCTACCTTCATCCAACCATTGCTTTGATGATTTTATAGACTCAATATCCCATTTCCATCCCGAGCTTTCTTGTCCATTACCCTGACTTTCAGTAAGTCCAATTTGTTTAAGAAAATTAGGCATCTCTTTTGGTGATATAACTCCTTTTGCTGAAAATGAATTGATGAAGTCTTCGCTAGTTTGGCTAGTTTGATTTAAATCTAAAGAGTCTTTTTCTTGTTGAGATCCCCTCATTGGAGCTGGAGTAAATAATTTACCATTTTGATCTCTTGATCTTCGATTAATTGTGCCAAGATTTTCTAAAATTTTACCTTTAACAATGAGGAAAACATCAAATTTGAGAAGAGATGAATCTGTTGAAATTAATGAAAGATTTTCTTCTTTTAAACTTGGATATTGAGATTGTGCATATTTCAAAGCTTCCGACTTGCCAGCTTTCAGCATAGCATCATTACTTGGACTAATTGTATAGCCAGTTACATTAGTTGGAGGAGCAGTAAGTACCTAAACAAAAGAAATATGGTATTTTATGCCGATGGAATTTAATATTTCATTGAGTGAGTGCTTGTCTCATTCTCTTTTTTTACCACACTTTTAATGTCTTCTTACTTAACTGAAGTAGAAGCTGCTCTCATGCTAAAATCATTGTTTATTCCCATAATATTTTTCCTTGTTTTCAAATTAAACTTTATACTCCTTATGATAAAACTCAAAAATTACAGACAAATTAGCGGTAAAATAAGTTTTTATTAAAGGGAAAATAAGTTTTATTTACTTGACTGGCAAAGCAAAAGAAAAAGTACTGCCAGTTGAATCACTTTTTTCTAGCCATACTTCGCCCTTCATAGCTGAAATTAAGGATTTGGTAATATAAAGCCCTAAGCCAGTTCCTTTAGTTTGACGAGTCAAAGGATTATCTAGGCGGCTAAACCTTGTAAATATTAATTCTTGATCTTCTTGGCCAATGCCAGGTCCTTGGTCGGTTATTGAAATTAAAATACGGCTTTTATTCTTTTTTTCTAGCTGAGTTTTAATCGTAATTGAACTATGATCAGGTGAGTATTTGATGGCATTTCCAATTAAATTATTTAAAATTTGCTCTAAACGGTCAGAGTCAGCCATAACGGGTGGCAACTTTGCCTGAAAATCATAAATAAAAATCCGACCTCCCGCTTGATTACCTAATACTTCACAAACTCGATCTATATGTTTTTTTAATTCTAGCTCTCTAATTGTTAAGTGTAATTTATGATTATCCAGTCGTGAAACAAATAGTAAATCTTCGACTAGTCGGGTTAAATGATCAGCTTGTTCTTTTATAATTTGCAAAAACCGTTTTTGATCTGATTCTTTTAATTTATCTTTTGATTTAATTAGTGTTTCAGCAAAACCTTTAATACTAGTTAGTGGAGTTCTCAATTCATGGCTTACAGTACTAACAAAGTCATCTGAAGTTTTTTGCATATCTTCCACTTGCAAGAATAAAGGATGAAAAACAATAATTTGCCCTAATTTGACACTTGGTAATCCATCATGTTTTAAAGCACTGCAAGTAACATTTAAGGTTAATTTACTGCCATCTTTTTTGTATAAAATAGCCTCTTGTTTAAAGTTTTTTTTCTCTTCGGCTAATAAATTAACATCACTTAATATTTCATAAACCAATCGATAATTTTGCCCCTTAATTTCTGATAAATGCCAGCCAGTTAAGTTTTTATGTGCTTCATTAGTGAAAACTATGCGACCTTGCTCATCTACCGCAATAATCGGATCTGGTATTAAATCAATAGCTTTGGCTAAAATTAAATTTTGTAACATAATAAATAATTGTTAAATATAAATATAGCGTTAAAATAATAAAAAATATTGACAAAATGAACTCTCAAATTAATAAAGCTATTTTACTTTTATCTTGCCCAGATACACTTGGTGTTGTAGCCAGAATTTCACATTTTATCTTTGAAAGGCGTGGCAATATTATTAATTTAGAACAGCATGTAGACACACAAGACAAAATGTTTTTCATGCGGATTGAATGGGATTTAAAAGATTTTACAATTCCTTTTGAAGATTTAAACGAAGCTTTTTCACCGCTGGGCAAGGAATTTAAAGCTAATTGGACAATTCAATTAATTAATAGTTTTTCTAAGCCAAAAGTAGCCCTTTTTATTTCAAAATATTCACATTGCTTGCTTGACCTTATTTGGCGACAAAAAACTGGCGAATTGAATTGTGATTTTTCTTTAATTATTTCTAATCATCCTGATCTAGAGCCAATTGCTAAAAATTACAATATTGACTTTAGGCTTTTTCCCATTAATAAAGAAAATAAAATTCAACAAGAGCAGAAAGAAATAGCTCTTCTGAAAGAATATAAAATTGATTTAATTGTTTTGGCTCGTTATATGCAAGTTTTAACTGATAATTTTATTGCTGAATTTCCGCACCAAATTATTAATATTCATCATTCATTTTTGCCAGCTTTTATCGGTAGTAATCCTTATAAACAAGCTCAAGAGCGGGGAGTTAAAATTATTGGAGCAACTAGTCATTATGCAACCGCTGACCTAGATGAAGGACCAATTATTCAGCAAGATATTACACGCATTAGCCACAGTGATTCTTTAAACGATTTGATTTGCAAAGGACGAGATTTAGAAAGAACTGTTTTGGCAAAGGCGGTTAAGCTTCATCTGGAAAGTAAAATTTTAGTTCATAATCATAAAACTATTATTTTTGAAACCTAAGTCGCCTGTCTTTTATAATTTTATTTATTAACTTTGGAAAATAATTCTTTAATACCGCCAACAGAGCTAAGCAAAGAACTTGATTCATATGGCATAAAGACTGTATTAGCCTGACCTTCAGATATTTTGGTAAAAGCTTCAATATATTTTAAAGCCACTAAATAGTTTAAAGCTGATTCGGAGCTACCTGCAGAATTTACTACAATCGAAATTGATTCAGCTTCGGCTTTTGCAATGGCTAAACGGGCTTGAGCTTGACCTTCAGCTTCTAGTATTTTGGCTTGCTTTTCGCCTTCAGCTCTTTGAATTTGAGCTTGTCTGTCTCCATCTGAAGTACGAACTGCTCTTTCACGAGTGGCATCTGCTTCTAAAATGGCGGCTCTACGGTCTCTTTCGGCACGCATTTGTTTTTCCATTGAAGCAATAATATCTTTAGGCGGGATAATATCTTGAATTTCAACTCTATTAACTTTTAAACCCCATTTATTGCTGGCTTCATCTAAAATAGATTTAAGTTGAGTATTTATATGATCTCGGCTGGTTAAAGTTCCATCTAGGTCAAGATCTCCAATAACATTTCTTAAACTGGTTTGTGTTAATTTTTCAACGGCTTCTGGCAAATTAGCAATTTCATAAATAGCCTTGACTGGATCAGTAATTTGCAAATAAATAATCGCATTAATTTCTAAAACAATATTATCTTTGGTAATTACTTTTTGGCTAGGAAAATCAAAAACTGATTCTCTTAAATCAATGGTCGGAGAGTAAAAAGTACCACGATTAGTTTTCCAGACAAAAGCTCTTGGTGAGTCAATACCTGGTATAATTATATTCAAACCGCTACTTAAAGTTCTATCATAACGACCAAGCTTTTCAATAATCATAACTTGTTGCTGATTAACAATACGAACGCCCTGAGAGAGAATAATTAATACAAAAACAACTAAAACAACAATAAATATAATAACTGGCATTTATTCTCCTTTTTTGTGATTGAATAATCTTAAACTAAATTAATTATTTTTGGTTTCAATCATTGGTTTTAAGTCGGTACTTTGATAATTTTTTAAGATTTGGCTACCAGTAGGGGAAACCGATAGTAAAATTATTTCATTCTCCCCAATTTGTATTAAATATAAACTATTATTTTGGCTCAAATGAATTTCTTCAATTACTTTTGTAAAATTATTTTTATTACCAATTAAGAATTGTTTACCTAATTTTTTTGTTTTTAATAAATATGAAATGCCCCATAAAATCAGTAAAGGAATTAGACAGCTTAAAAGTTTAATTAAAATATTATAGTCAAACATAATTTATTGATACTTTAATTTTGTAATTGTAAATAGTTTTGGCAAAAGTCAATTAATGAGCTTTCTAAGGCTTTACGATAATTAGTAGAATTATAAATAATACCGTCTTTATCCAGAATAAAACCAATTTTATGACAAGGAAATTCATTTAAAATACTGATTAATTCAGACCATTCAATGACTTCACGCAAATTAATATTTTTTTGTTTTTCTTCTAATCTATTAATAGTTTTTTTATCTGGTCTAATTTTATGAATATAAACAATTGGAATTGATTGGTTTTTTAATATTTCAGTAGCCCGAATTATATTGTTTAAACGGTCATCAATTAAGCAAATTAAATCACAATTTTGTTTTTGTAAATCGGTAGCTAAATTATTTAAAATACTTAATTTTTGAGTTGAAGCATAAATAGAAGGTTTAGCTAAATTATCTGCCTTCAATTGAGACTGGAAGATTTCAGCTTTTTGCGTTTGTAAAAATACATTTCCTTGTGTCCAAGAAGTAATAATAAAAGGTGTTTGAATTTGCGAATTTAAATTAGTAAAAAACTCAATTACTTGGTCAAAAAAAGCTGATGATAAAAGTGATTCTTGCCCCAAATGCTCAAGAAATTGTACTGTAAATAATTCCAAACTTATATTAGGTGAATTTAATTTTAATTCAGTATATAAAAACTCTGCAATTTGGTCTACATCAGGAATTTGCGAGTCTAAATCAGCTACTTTATAAATAGCATTGTGTACAATTTCTTTTAAGTGTAATTTCAATTTGTGTGTTTTTTAAGTATTTATATAAAATTGAAACATTAATTGTATTAAAACTTAGGCAAAAAGAGTTAAATAATTAAAAGAATAAAGTTTAATAATTAAATTTTGTGAGAAAGTAATGCTATAAGCTGGGTTCTGTCGAGAATGATCATCTATCTAGGCTCAAAATTACTCTTAAGCTCAAGCGGTTCAGCTTTTTATTATAATTAATAAGACGGGCCACCTTAATTAATCAAAGCCTTTCCTTGCATCTTCAGCGGGGTTTACCTAGCCAATACACTCACGAGTACTGCTGGTGCGCTCTTACCACACCGTTGCACCCTTACCTTCAAATTAATGATGGCGGTTTTCTTTTCTGTGGCACTTTCCTCACGCTCACGCGCACTGGGAATTACCCAGCAACCAGCCCTATGATGCCCAGACTTTCCTCACAAATAAGCTTTTAAACTATTTGCGCGATCATTTACGCTACTTTCTCAGCTTTTAATTGTAATTCATTGACTTAAATTAATTATTATTAAATTTACTTTATATTCACAAGCTCACACCTTCTCCTCTCCAAAACATTTTATTTAAAACTAACTTAAATATTTTAATTTATTCACAAAAACAGTTGAAGCTTGAACTAATATTTGTATAATAGTTGTATATAAAACTAATCGAAAATAAACAAATACAATGTTGAACTACTTTTTAATTTCACTTCAAATATTTGGAATTTATATTTTGGCTGATTTTTTTACTGGTTTATTTCACTGGTGGGAAGATACATATGGAAATCCAAGATGGCCTATTCTTGGGAAATATATAATTTTGCCTAATTTAAATCATCATCTTAAGCCAAGAGCAATTGTTGAAAATACTTATTGGAATAGAGTTAAGCTTTCGGTTTTGGTGGCGATTATTTTAATAGCAGGATTAGCTTTTCTTAAACTTTTAAGTTGGCAAATTTGTTTTTTTCTATTTTTAGCTTCTCAGGGAAATGAATTTCATGCAATAACACATAGAACAGAAAGAGAAAATGGTTTATTTATTACAATGCTTCAAAAAATGAAAATTCTTCAATCAAAGAAAGAACATGGACTTCATCATACAAAGCCATATGACAAGAACTTTTGCGTTATGACTAGCTTTACAAATAATATTTTAACGAAATTTAAGTTTTGGTTTCATTTAGAGAAATTTTTATCTTTTTGCGGTATCGAGCCATTAAGAGGAAGTAGCGAGCGGAATTTTGCATAATTTAAACTGTTTTATAAAAATTTTTATTTTATATTAATTCTGAAAGTCAGATTTGGCAAAACTACACTAGACCTCTAAAATAATTAATAATCTCTTTAAAATAAATCATATTTAAAATTTTTATTTTTATGTCAAATCAAACCATTAAAAAACTAGGTATTATTGCTGGTGAAGGTGTATTACCAAAAGACTTATCAATAAATGCTCAAAACCAAAATTATGAAACTTATATTATTGCTGTCAATTGGAAGTCTTTCTTTGATTTAAAAGGAAAATATACTGAAGCCAAAATGATTAGCCCAACGCAAGCTCAAAAATGTCTTGATTATTTTAAAGCTAAAAATATAAATGAAATAGTTTTTATTGGCAAAATTCATAAATTATGGGCAATAGCTCAAATTCCTTTTTTAGACTCTCTCGCTCAATCTTATTTTAAGAGAATGCTAAATTTAGAAGATAATACTTTTCATCAATTATTAGCTCAAATTTGCGATGAACAAGGTTTAATCATAATTCCCCAAAGTAAATTTTTAAGCCATTTATTATCTCCCAAAGAGGTTTTTACAAAAAGAAATTTAACGGATCTGGAAAAAAAAGATATTGAATATGGTTTCCAGATAGCAAAAAAAGCTTCCGAACTGGAAGTTAGCCAGACAGTAGTGGTTAAGAATAGTTCGGTTATGGCTTTTGAAGCGGCTGAAGGAACAGATCAAACTATTAAAAGAGGTTGTCAATTGGCTCATTCGGGTGCAGTAATTATTAAAGTAGCTTGGAAAAAACAATCAGACAAATTTGACTTACCTACTGTTGGCTGCAAAACTATTAAAAATATTGCTAAACACAAAGGAAGCGTTTTGGCTATTGAAGCTAATTCAACTTTTATTGCCGAAAAAGAAAAAACAATTGCCTTGGCTGATAAATTAGGAATTGCTTTTTTAGCTATTTGATAAATTAGAGAGAGCTCAAATTAGCGTTTTGATAAGGTGATTGTCTTAAATAAACTCCATTAGTAATTTCATCATTATTTTGTGCCTCAGTGGAGGAATAATCAGGGTTTTGGCCACTTTGAACTTGATCTTGATATTTGCTAATTGAAAAGTCTGCTTGGGAATTATTATCTTGAGTTTGAGACGGTGAAAATGTCCGATTAATACGAGCCTTAGTGGGTTTTGAATAGTATTTGCGAGTTGGTAAAGTAATATTAGAGCTTGATTTAGAACCATCAACCGAATAAGGCGAATTTTCTAAATTTGATTGAATTTGTCTTAAGGGTGATCTCAAAATAGGAACTGAAAAAGTTTGATCTTTTAAGTTTTCATCTAAATCTTTCATTTCTTGTTGTGAAAGCTGTGAATCAGTTGGATTAACCGATTGTTGTTCGATAAATGGCGAAGTGTTTAAATTATTTGGCTTCTGTGTTGTTCTAGTTTGCTTATTTTCTAAATTTTCTAAATTGACTGGAACTGTATTTTGATTTTGTGGTAAAGCCGTATCAGAAGAGTCTAAAATAGCTTTCTCTTCTACAGTTAAATCATTTTCAGCTTCATTTTGCTCATCTGAATAAGATTTCATGATTGGATAATTATTTTCTACCCTTTCGACTTTTTCAGTATTTTCACTTCTCTCAACTTTTTCAGTATTTTCGATTGGCTGATTATTTTCAGTTCCCGTAGTTTCAGTAAATTGAGTGGGAGCTTCAGGTAAATTAATTGTTTTATTATTACTGCTTTCAATTTCTTGAGTATTTGGTAAAGCAGAAGAATTATTTAAAGAATTTATCTCAGCTTCAGCTTGTTCATTGGATTTGGTATAAGAAACCTCAAGTGGAAATTTAATACCAGTATAAGTATTTGGATCAATGTCTTTCTCTGAAGATGAATCATAAATATTCGTATAATCAAATGGCATTAAAGGCGGAACTTTGGGAGCTTCATTAATGCTAGGAGTTACTGTTTTTGATTTGTAATAAGTATTAACTTTGTTTTGCTTTGGTTTTCTTGGCTTTATGGTTGGCTGATAATAAGCTGGTTTTATTATTACTGATTCATAATTACCTTTTTCAGATGCGGGTGAAACGGGGCTATTAATGGCATCTTCTTCAAAAAAAGTCTTGGAAGATGGATTTGACGGACTTGTATTAAGATTATTTGGATTAATATCTGGCTCGGCTAATTCTCCTAGTGAAGAAGTA
>CANLFK010000030.1 GCA_947489925.1 Candidatus Caenarcanales bacterium | reverse complement strand
TTTAATCGACACACACAAAGAAAAAAGCTTAAAATATAAAAAAATATAAAAATTCACTTTGTTTTATGTCAGAGAACTTTCAAATTCCAAGTTTTACTTTAGGTCAATTAGCTCAAATTACGGGTGGGCAAGCTTTTGGAAACACTGATTTACCGCTAAAGGGCTTTAGTCCAGATCCTTTAAAAGCTTCTTCCGAGCAATTATGCTTTGTTTTTAATAATAAATATTTAAATTTACTGAATGAAGGAAAGCTCTCGGCTGGTGGTTATTTGGTTCCGAGCTCCGCCAAAATTACAGCCAATGTTTCATTCGTAGCGGTAGAAAGACCAAAGCTAGTTATTAAACAATTATTAGAATTATTTTCGCCTAAAAGATATAGCTTTCCAGCTGGTGTTCATGCAACTGCAATTATTGATGAAACAGCTCAAATTGGTAAAAATGTGAAAATTGCACCCCATGTTTTTATTGGCCCAAATAGCATTATTGGTGATAATACTGAAATTCAGGCTGGTGTAAATATTGGTAAAAGTGTGAAGATTGGCTCTGGTTGCTTAATTAAATACAAAGTTACCATTGAAGATTTTTGTAAAATTGGCAACAAAGTTATTATTCACCCCGGAGCTGTCATTGGAGCAGATGGCTTTAGTTATATAACCGAAGAAATTAGTAATTTAGAAAAAATACAAGCTGGAGCAAAAGCAGAAGATTTAAAAATCCAAGCTCAACCTCAATTAAAAGTTCCTTCTGCTGGCTGGGTTGAAATTGGAGATGAAGTGGAAATTGGTGCAAATACTTGTATTGATCGGGGAACAATTGGACCAACTATTATTGGAAATAGAACAAAAATTGATAATTTGGTACAAATTGCCCATAATTGCAAAATTGGTGAAGATTGCTTATTGATTGGTCAATGTGGATTAGCTGGGAGCGTTATTTTAGAAGACAGAGTTATTATTGCTGGACATGCTGGTTGCAAAGATAATATTACAATTGGGCATGATACTATTTTAGTCGCTTCTAGTCATGCGCACAAAGATGCCATTGCTTTTAGTGTTTTAGGTGGCAATCCAGCTATTCCAGCCAAAGAATACATACAAAAAGAAAAATCTTTGAGACGCACAATTAGAGAAACAGCCAAATTGAGAGATGAGATAGAAGAACTAAAAAAGAAAAATTCTTAAGTTTCACTAAAGTTTCAAAGATTTTCAGCTTTACAGACTCAGTAAAGTTTTTTTCATATTGAGTTATAATCTGGGTTTTAGTAAGCAATTGTTAATTGTTAAAAATGGGCAAAATAAATTATGGGCAGAGCAAAAAAACAATTAGCAAAAAAAGAGATTAAAAAAGTTGCAAAAAAAGAAACGCCAACTTTAACTAATCGAAAAGCCCACCATGACTTTGAAATACTTGAAACAATACAAGTCGGTTTAATTTTGTCTGGCACTGAGGTCAAATCTTTGCGTTTGGGAAGAGGTCAATTGAATGAAGGCTTTATGAAAATTAATAAAAATAATGAAGCTTTTTTATACGGAGTAACTATACCAAAATATGAATTTGGAAATCGTTATAACCATGATCCAGACAGGATAAAAAAACTTTTATTAAATAGAAAAGAATTATTAAAATGGCGTTCCCGCATGGAAAGAGACAAATTAACTGCTATTCCACTTAAGCTTTATTTTAAAGATTCTTGGGTTAAGGTTTTAATTGGCTTAGCCAAGCGAAAATTAAATGAAGATAAAAGACGAGATTTGAAAGAAAAAGCGGTTACTCGTGAATTACAAAGAGAAGTTAAAAATAAAAACTTTAAATTAACTTAAGTTACCAATTCTTCAAGTTGTTTTTTCTGGTCTGCGGCAATTAATGACTGAATAATATCATCAATACTACCACCTAAAGCTCCGTCCAAAGAAAAATTTTGCTGAAGTCTATGCTCTGAAAGACGATTTTCTTTAAAGTTATAAGTGCGTATTTTTTCGGAACGATCTCCAGTACCAACTTGTGAAGCTCTTTGAGACGATATTTTTTCTTTTTGCTCTCTCAATTGCATTTCATAGATTTTGGCTCTCAGCAAAGCTAAAGCTCTTTCTTTGTTTTGCCTCTGCGAGCGTTCTTCCGTACAAAAAATATGAATACCTGTCGGTTTATGCACCAAATGAACGGCTGTTTCTACTTTATTAACATTTTGCCCACCAGCTCCACCGCTTCGAGTTGTACTTAATTCAATATCTAATGGATCAATATGCACTTCTACTTCAGAGACTTCGGGCATAACGGCTACTGTTGCGGTTGAAGTATGTATTCGACCAGAAGCTTCGGTTAAAGGAACTCTTTGCACTCGGTGAACTCCAGCTTCATATTTCATTTTGCTATAAACTCTTTCGCCCGAAATTTCTAAGAAAACCTCTTTATAACCGCCTACTTCGGCACTTGAACTACTAGCAATTTTGGCTTTCCAGTTTTGAAGTTCAGCATAACGCAAATACATTCTCATCAAATCACCAGCAAATAATGAAGCTTCGTCTCCGCCAGTACCAGCTCTAATTTCTAAGATTACATTTTTATCATCATTGGGATCTTGTGGCAAAAGGGATAATTGTAAATCTTCTTCAAGCAAATTCAATTTTGATTCCAAAGACACAATTTCTTCTTTGGCAAATTCAAGCATTTCAGGATCTTGTTCAATTTTAATTAATTCCCGATTGGCAAGCATTTCGGCTTCATTTTTTTTGTAAGCCCGATATTTATTAACCGAAATCTCAATTTCTTTGCGGCTTTTGGCTATATTTTTAATTTGTTCATAGTCTGTCAAAATATTAGGATCAGACATTTTGTCAGTCAGCTGCTGATAGGTAATTTCAAGTTGTTTTAATTTATCCTCTAAGATCGAATCCATTTTATAGCCTATTAAATCACAATTGCTAAATTATAAACTAAAAGACATTCACTTATTTGTACAATTTATTTTTATACAATCTTTTAATTTAATGAAAAAACAACTCAATCTAGTTTTAACAATTTTAATAATTATCGGTCTCACTCAAGGTTTAGCTTATATTTTTGGTGATAAGTTAATTTTATTTCCGAGCAAAAATAAGTTGCAAAATCAAGATCTAGAGAGATTAAATTTTAAATCTAAAGACAATAAAGAAATTGAAATTTACGGAAAAGTTTTACCAAAAGCCAAATATTTAATTATTCATTTTATGGGCAATAAAAGCAGAGCGGAACAAGACATTAATTGGTTTTATAATGCTTTTTGGAAAGATCAATCGTTTCCAGTTGAAATTTGGGCAATTAATTATCCAGCTTATGGTGAATCTGAAGGTCATGGCACTCTCCAAGAAATGGCTAATAGCTCATTAGAAGCTTTTGATTATTTGATAAAACAAAGAGGATTAAATAAACAAATTATCCTTGAAGGTAATAGTATTGGCACAACAGCCGCTTTGTATGTAGCCAATGAAAGAGCAAAGTCAATTAAAATAAAAAACTTAATTTTGAAAAATCCGCCAGCTTTAAAGCAAATGGTTTTAGAGGAAAATGGTTGGTGGAATTTATACTTAATTGCTTTGCCAGTCAGCTGGAAAATACCAAAAGCCTTAGACAGCATTAAAAATATTTCACAAATTTCACAAATACCCATTTTATTTTTGCAAGCCGAAAAAGATGAAACCGTGCCAGTCAAATATCAAAATATGATTATTCAAGCTCACAAGGGGCGACACAAAGTTATAGTTTTTAAGGAAGCTAATCATAGTTTTTTACCAGTTTTTGCTGAAAGTTCAAGGCTTAGAGAGGGCTTTAATTGGCTAAAACTATAAGGCTAGACATTCAATCTGAAAAGCATTATTTTATTTGAATGAAATTTTTTAATAATTGATGTCCAAATTCAGTCATAATAGACTCTGGATGAAACTGTACACCATAAATCGGATACTTAATATGTTCAATAGCCATTATCAAATTATCATCTTGACTGCGGGCAATTATTTTCAATTCACTCTCGGGGAAAGTTATTTCATTAATTATCAGTGAATGATAGCGAGTTGCCTTAAAAGAAGATGAAATTTCATTAAACAAAACTGAATCTTGATGCTCAATAGTTGAAACTTTACCGTGTTTTGGAAGAGGAGCTTTGATAATTTCTCCGCCAAAAAATTGCCCAATACATTGATGCCCCAAGCAAACTCCTAATATAGGTTTTTGATCATAAAAATCTCTTAAAATATCTAAGCTAATTCCAGCTTCATTTGGAGTGCTAGGCCCTGGCGAAATTATAATATGACTTGGATTTAAGCTTTCAATTTGCTTTATATTAATTTTGTCATTTCTTTCAACTAAAGTTTCATAACCTAATTCCCATAAATACTGAGCCAGATTATAAGTAAAGCTATCATAATTATCAATCAAAAGAACTTTAGTTGAATTACTCATTTAGGTTTAGGCAAGTGAAATATCAAATAATTAGTTTCAGTATAATTTATAAATGAAAATTTTAGATTTAAAGCTAAAAGGTAATATGACTCAGGCAAAATAATTTTATAGAATTTATTAATTAAGTTAAAATTAAGCAAATATTACAGAAAAAAGTGAAATATATGGCAGCTGTTGAAGAATTATTATTTGAGTCTATTTATGAATTAATTGTACAAACTTCTACTAATTTGCCAGCTGATGTCAGGCTAGCTATTCAAAAAGCTCATCAAGCCGAGAATGCTTTAACTAGTGCTGGCTTAGCTCTTTCGACAATTGCCAAAAATATTTATATGGCTGAAAGTCAAGTTTTGCCAATTTGCCAAGATACTGGAATGCCGACCTTTAAAGTTAAAACACCAATTGGCTTTAATCAAATTGAATTAAAAAAAATTATTCAAAAAGCTATTGCGCAAGCCACTCATAATGGAAAATTAAGAACCAATTCGGTTAATAGTTTAACTGGTGAAAATACTGGCGATAATTTAGGTCCCGGCACACCAGTCATTTATTTTGAGCAATGGGAAGAATCAGAATTAGAAATTAAACTTTTGCTAAAAGGTGGTGGCTGTGAAAATAAAAATATTCAATATAGTTTACCCGCTGACCTCGAAGGAATTGGTAAAGCTGGACGAGATTTAGATGGAGTTAGAAAATGTATTTTACACGCAGTTTATCAAGCTCAGGGGCAAGGATGTAGTGCTGGTTTTCTGGGAGTTTCTATTGGTGGAGATCGTTCAAGTGGCTATGCTCACGCAAAAGAACAATTATTCAGAAATTTATTTGATGAAAATCCAGTTAAAGAACTAGAAGAGCTGGAAAATTATATAATGCAAAATGCCAATAAATTGGGTATAGGAACAATGGGTTTTGGTGGTGATATTAGTTTATTAGGTTGCAAAATTGGTGTCCAGAACAGATTGCCCGCTAGCTTTTTTGTGTCAGTTTCTTATAATTGCTGGGCTTATCGTCGCTTGGGCATTATTGTTAATCCAGAAAATGGACAAATTAATAAATGGCTTTATCGTGAATTACCAAAAGATTTGCCTAATACCGAAAGTAAGATTATTCCAACTTTTGAAAAAACTATTATTCAGTCATCTGGCAAGGAAATTAAGCTAAATACACCTTTTAATCCAGAAAGCATAAAACAGTTAAAAGTTGGTGATATTGTTTTAATTAGCGGAATTATTTACACTGGCAGAGATGCTATTCATAAACATTTGTCTGAATCTGATCAGTGTCCAGTTGATTTGAATAATATGTTAATTTATCATTGTGGACCAGTTGTAATTAAAGAAAATGAATTATGGCAAATTAAAGCCGCTGGCCCAACTACAAGCATTAGAGAAGAACCTTATCAGGCTGGATTAATTGAAAAATTTGGTATTAAAGCTATTATGGGTAAAGGTGGCATGGGAGCTAAAACCTTAAAAGCCTTGAAAGAAAATGGAGCTGTTTATCTTAATGCTATTGGAGGAGCGGCTCAGTTTTATTCTGATTGCATTAAGGAAGTAAAAGGTGTTGATTTTCTAAACTTTGGAGTACCTGAAGCTATGTGGCACTTAAGAGTTGAAAATTTCCCAGCTATTGTTACAATGGACTCTCATGGAAATAGCTTGCATAGTGATATTGAGAAAACTTCACTTGAGAAACTAAGTAATTTTCAGGAAAAAGTATATAAATAATAAATAGTTGATTTTGCAATATAGCAATCCCAAAATAAAGTGAACTACTGTTTAATTAGTTTCTAAAGAATTTTATTTGCTAAACCCCCTAAGCCCCCTTGACAGGGGGAATTAAATGTTTTATTATTCCGAAGATTATATTTTTTAATCAGTTAAAAGTTTATCTGATGGTTTAAGTCTAGCTTTAAACTTGATAGTTTTTCAATAAAAATTCCAAAACTCCCCCTGTCAAGGGGGCTGGGGGGTTTATTAAGTCATAAAATACTCAAGGACTATTTTAGTCGGGGATTGCAATATTAAATAAATGAAGAAAAAGTACTTAAAACAAATTTGTATTTTAAGCTTGATTGTTTGGCTACAAGGTTTTTGTACTTTTTCTATTTTGGCCGAAGATAAAGATATTTATTTGCCGAACTGGTCTGTCAGAAATAATAATGGACATTTACCTTTAAATTCTTTAGCTCCTTACCGCACAATAGACAAGCAAAATCAGAAAAAACCTTTAATTTTAATTCATGGAACAGTCAGTGATACAAGAGATTATTGTGATTGGGAGTTTTTAATTCAAGAAATTTATAAAAACGAATTAAGCCAAGATGAATTTGACATTTATATTTATCGCTATAAAACCTCAACTTCTGACTGGAATGCTATTTTGCGAAATTTGCAATTTGGTTTAAAACAATTATTGGCTGACTATAAACCAAATACAAAATTAAACTTTATTGTTTCAAGCTTGGGTGGCAATTTATTTTGCGATGCAATGTCTTCAGATAAAGCTTTGAGTAGAAAAGTCAATAAAGTTATTAGCTTAGGAAGCCCGTTTTGGGGAACACCTTTATTAACTAAAGAATTAATTACTGGCAATCAAATTCAACATAGAAGCTTAAATAAATTATTTTATAATTCGTCTAATTTATTATATAAAAGTATGAGTAAACGCTTAGAATGGCAATTATCCTTAAAACCAGAAGATTTAGGAAAAGACAATTTAGCTGAAAAAAATTGTAATCAATTAAGAAATAAATTTATAAATTATGGTGTTTATATTTCTAGTCCAATGACAAATAAATTAAATCCAAAAGAAAAAGAAATTGAAAATTGGCTTTCAGATAATCTAATAACTACCAATTATCAAAAAGCTTGGAATATTTTTATGCACTATAAAATGTCATATGAAATTGAAAATTCTTTAAAGCAAAAAAATGTTTATTTACTTAAATTCAATGATGGTTTAGTGCCAATATTTAGTTCCTTATGGCTAGATCCCAAAATCACTAAATTTATTAATCAAAAAACTTTAAATCAAGAAATCTTAAACAAAATAAAAATTATTAATCCAAAAGCTCGTTTATTCGCAGACTTAGACCATACAGACTTAACACATACCAGTACTACTAATGCCAGAAAGCGAAATACAGACTTATTAAGTGGTCAAAAATGCTCAATTAGCGACTGTATTATTATGGATTTATTGTAATCACAAGAGATTTAAAATTAATTATGATATTATTAAAACACTTTATTTGTTTTATTTTAGGCTTGTTTGAATGAATAATAATAATAATAATTCTTTAGATTTATCAGATTTAGCAATCAGAGCGGATTTAGCTGATTATTCCCCCGTTCGAGGTTGCATGGTTATTAAGCCATATGGTTATGCAATTTGGGAATTAATTCAAAAAGAATTAGACCAAAGAATTAAAGCCTGTGGTCATCAAAATGCTTATTTTCCACTTTTAATACCTGAAAGTTTTTTGAAAAAAGAAGCCGATCATATTGAAGGATTTGCCCCTGAATGTGCCGTTGTAACTCATGCTGGCGGTGAAAAATTAGATGAGCCTTTAATTATAAGACCAACCTCAGAAACAATTATTTATCATATGTTTTCTAAGTGGATACATTCTTGGCGAGATTTGCCTTACTCTGTCAATCAATGGGCAAATGTTGTGCGTTGGGAAATGCGTACTCGTTTATTTTTGCGTACAACCGAATTTTTATGGCAAGAAGGTCATACAGCTCATGCAACTCTTGAAGACGCTGATCAAGAAGCTCTCAGAATGTTAGATGTTTATTTGGAATTCATGCGAAATATTTTGGCTTTAGCACCATATACTGGTCAAAAATCTGACTCAGAGCGATTTGCAGGAGCTGAAAAAACATATTCTCTGGAAGTTTTATTGCGTGACGGAAAAATTTTACAGGCTGGTACTTCACATAATTTGGGAGTTGGCTTTGCAAAGGCTTTTAATATTCAATATCAAAGTAAAAATAATGAATTGACTTTTGTTAATTTAACCTCTTGGGGGGTTTCGACTCGTTTAATTGGGGCTATTATTTTGGGACATCAAGACGAGAAAGGATTAATTTTACCACCAAAAGTCGCTCCTATTCAGGTTATTATTATTCCAATTTTTAAAACTGAAGATGAAAAAAATAAAGTAATGCTTGAATGTGATTCAATTTTGGCTGAATTAAAGGCTGAAGGATTAAGAGTAAAATTAGATGACAATGAACAAATTAGCCCTGGTGCAAAATTTCATGAATGGGAATTAAAAGGAGTACCTGTCAGAGTTCAAGTTGGACCAAGGGATATTGAACAAAAAACAGTTGAATTAGTTCGCAGAGATAAATGTGAAAAAATCAAATCTGTACTAAGGACTGAACTGTCGGCAAAAGTGAAAGATTTATTAACTGAAAGTCATAATTTCTTATACAATCGTAATTTGGAATGGCGTAATCAAAATACTCATAATAATATTAATTCACTAGAAGAGCTAACTGAAGTTTTAGACAAAAAAGGTGGTTTTGCTAATATTCATTGG
Source organism: Candidatus Caenarcanales bacterium (assembly GCA_947489925.1). Taxonomy (GTDB): domain Bacteria; phylum Cyanobacteriota; class Vampirovibrionia; order Caenarcaniphilales; family Caenarcanaceae; genus JAAFJH01. The sequence continues at coordinate 6,346 of CANLFK010000030.1, read as the reverse complement.
GACGGTTCTGCTGAGCAAGAAAATAAAATAAAAGAAATTGCAAAAGCTACTATTAGGGTAAGAGACTTTAATGAGCCTAAAAATGAAGGAAAATGTATTATTTCTGGTAATAAATCAATGGGTAAAGTTTTAGTGGGTCGGGCTTATTAAATTTATTTATTTTGTGATTAGTCAGCAAAGGGCAAAAACAAGTAAAATAAATAAATGAAGAAAAAAAAATTAATTAATTTACTGTCTAGTCCTTATTTGGCTGCTGTTTTATTTGTTTTTTTAGCAATTATTGTTTTTATTAGTACTTATATTCCACAAGAATCGAGTGTTGGCTCTGGGAGTTTAATTGATCGTTTTGGACTTGAAAATTATAAATTAATTAAAAGTTTGGGTCTAAATGATGCTTTTCACAGTTCTTGGTATATTTTTTTACTTTTTATACTTAGCTTTAATTTGACTATTGCAAGCTTTTATAAGGTTTTCCCTCGTAGTCGCAAAGCATTTCGCTGGGCAAGTTTTTTAAAAATAAATAAAAATTATCAAAATCAAATCCAAAAACCTTTAAATGAATGGACTGACTTTCAGAAAAAGCTAAAAAAGAATTTTTGGGAAATACGCTTAAATTCAGAAAATAATTCATTAATTGCACGCAAAGGAGCTTTTCATCGGCTTGGGCCATCTATTACACATATCGGAATTTTAATAATTATGCTTGGAGCTTTTATTAGCTTATTATTTGGTTTTAATGGAATTATAAAAGGCTTTGAGAGCGACAGATTTATTATTACCGAAAAATTGGATGCTAAACGAAGTTATATTTTAGTTGAACAAGCTAAGATTTTTCATTCGGATTATTGGCTGGGTGAGAGTCCAAATTTTGAAGTTGAAATTGATAAAACCGAAAGATTTAATTATGCAAATAATCAACCTAAGCAATGGAAAACCGATTTAAGTTTTTATTCAACAGATGGAATTTTGCTAAATTCACAAAAAATGGAAGTTAATAAACCAATTAGCTTTAAAAATGTTGATTTCTATCAAGCTGACTGGAAAAGAGTTTTAAAAATAATTTTCAATAAACAAAATTTTGAAATTAATTTAGACCAAGTTGGACAAAAAGAAATGGCTTTTATTTCAATCAATAAAGATTTGGGGCTTTTATTTTTGATTTCACCCAAAGATCAAACGCTCAATTTAATCTCAGTAACTGGTAATTTGAATAATAGTATTTTACAAAATCCACAAAATCTATTAAAAAATGGTCATTTAAAATTATTAGCTTCTAATCTTAAGCCAAATGATAAAGCTCAAATTGGGCCAATGCAATTTCAATTTATTGGTGCTTTTTCGCAAACTGGTATTCAATTTAAACATAGCCCCGGCGACCTTTTAATGATTATTGGTATGTGTATTTTATTAATAGGAGTTTTTATTGCTTTTGGCTCTAAAAGGTTTATTTGGGCAGTTAAAAATGAATCTGAAAATACTTTTTTTATTATTGCAAAATCAGATCGTTTACCACAATCTTTTAGCCAAGAACTATATAAATTAACTTGACAAGTATCACAAACAACACGAAACACATATTAAAAGTTAATTGCTATAAAATGCCTCTGACTACGGTACAAAAATAAATATTAAAAAAATCAGAATTTAGACCACTCAGCTTAAGCCTTTCCCTAAAGGGGACACTCAATAATTATTTTCTTTTCTTATTTGTTTAAATGAAAATTCAATATTCGACTTCCCTCTCTAAAAGCCCACTTTCAGGGGGTTGGGGGTTTTCAAAGCAAAATTCTTCAGCAAAAAGACCCTCTCAATTAGTTATTTCAGAGTTTTATACCGTAGTCAGAAAATGCCTATAAAACCTTTATTTGGGCACACAAGAACCTTTAATTGGGCTTTTTCCATCAGTATTTAAACAAAAGAAATTAGCGTCTGGTTTTGTATCACTTCCATCAGAAAGAGGGATTTTGGCGGCATTAGGGCTATTTTCCACATTTGTATAACTAGCACCTAAATTGGCTGGACTTTTATAAGTTGGTGAATAACCTCTTTGCCCACTATATGCTATAAAACTGGCACTAGCACAAGCACTGAGTCTAGGATTAAAAAGGTTCTGTATTGGACCAAAAACACTTTTTGAAAAAATAGATTCACGGGTTTTAGTAGCACAAACACTGCATTTATCTAATCTTCCAGCAAAATCTTGAGAACAATCCGCTCCACCAGCACAACGACCAGCCTGAAACATTTCCATTCTTGCGACTAAATCTTCATTAGCGGGTAAACCACTACTAGTTAAAGCTTGAATTACACCAGTATCTCCATCTCTCGAAAGACAATATTTCCAGTCTGCACCACCTCCTCCAGATGGACAAAGCCCTGCGGCTGAATTAGTACCAACCATAAGAACTTCCTGCTGATTACCATCTTTGTCAAATACTATTTGCCTTTGAGTTTGATCGATGATATTTCCTAATTGGTCTATAAGAACTAGCTGAATATTTTGTGTGTCTGGAGTATTTTCAAAATATGTTTCTGGGTGAGCAGTTTCATTTCTAAAAATTGCATTAACTAAAGGTTGCATAATCTTTATATCAGCTCCAGCACCCAAAGAACTTTGATTAATATCAGTTCCAACACCTTCAGTATTACTAGGCATTAAACCACAAGCTCTCTGAGCGGCTAACTTAGTAATTCGGTCTAATTCTTGCCCCTGATTATTATAAATGAAAAGCTCCACGACTAAAGGCACTAAAAGCCCAAAAGTAATAAACAAAAATAAAATCAAGCCAATATAATCATGGACAGCACCTGTTTCATCTTTGATTAAGCGTTTAAAATTATTTAACAATTGCTTTAATTAAAATATCTAATAAGAATATTAATTCCTCATTTACGATCAAAAATAAACCTAATTCAGTCAGGGAAATTACTATTCAGCAGATTCTTTGGCGGCAATTTTAGCTTTTTCAAACATAGCTTGGGTATTTTTTAAACCAGTTTGATCATTATTTTTTTTATATAGTGTGATTGCTTTTTCAAAGTGCGAAAAAGATTCGGCATAAAAATTATGTTTGGCATAGAAAACGGCTATATTGTATTCAGCTTCTGGTAAATTTGGATTTAATTCAATAGCTTTTTTAAAATCATTAAGTGCCAAGCTTGGTCGTCCGCTTCCATCATGACTTGCAGCACGATCAATATAAAAATAGGCTTCATTAGGACTTAATTTAATGGCTTCATTCATATCATCAATGGCGGCTTCATAATTAGTAAGTTTATTTTGGGCTAAACCTCTGCGATTATAAAAAATTGGATTTTTCTTATTTAAATTTATAGCCAAATTATAGTCTTCAATTGCTTCGGCTACTTCTCCCATTTCTTCTTTTGCCATGCCACGATAATAATAAACTTCATCAATTTTTGCGTCTTTAGGATTTGACTTAATGGCTTTATTGTAAAAATCGAGGGCTTTTTCATACTTTCCTTGGGCAAGCTTTGTATTACCAATTTCAATATATTGTTCAGTTTTGAGGCAAGAACTTAAAAATAAACTACTTAAAATTATATATACTAAAGTTTTTTTCATAATTTAAATAATAAGAAACCATCCAATAAATAAAGTGCAAAAAGCTGAAAATCATACTCAAGGCAAAAAGATAGCATATTTTATAAAAAATCATAAAGACTTGTTCTGCCAAAAAATCAGTAATTCTCTTTTTTTTCTTTACGGAAGTCTTACATTTTTAAGAAAAAGATTTTACAATTGTGATACAAGTCCTTCTATAATAAATTAATGTTTATTTTAGTATAAAAGTTAATAAGTAAATCGCTGAATGAAAATGGTTTTAAAAATGCTAGAAGACAATCAAACAATTAACCCACAGTCTAATTTTGAAGAGAGAGGGAAATTTTGGGCTAAGGTTCAAATGCCAGATGGCTCATTGGGAATTTTGCCAAGTGAATTATTAGTTGATAATAATGATAATTTAGTTTTGGCTTGCCCCCGTCGTGTAGGTGGATCTTCGTTTTTGCGTTTGTTTAAGCCTAAACCTTTGCCTAGTGATAGTAAATTAACTTTAGCTTATCAAAATAATGAGGACTTATCGACTTTTGAAATTTGGAGCGGTTCAATTGGTAAATTTTTGCGTACTGATAAAATAACAAATCTTGATGAATATGAATTCACTGAATTAAAGCAAGAAATTGTCGGTTCAGCAAGAGAATTTGAAAGATTTGTTGTTTCAATACCTTTAAAATTAGAGTCTTTGGGTCAAAAAAAAGGTTTGAATAAGATTTTATGCTTTAGTGGCTGTGAGCTAAGTGAAAATGGCTTGGGTTTATGGTTATCAATGTCTAATAAAAGCAAAATTCAAATCAATGAAACTTATAAAATAACCTTTGAGCCAGCCGAGGTAGAAAGTTTTTCTTTTGAAATTCAATGTATTAGACCTCATTTTGAAGATTCTTTTAGTAAAGGTATTCATGCTGGTTTTAAATTACTGAATTATGCTGAACTAAAAAATAGTTTGCCTTTTATACGATTGAAACAATTAATTGAAGCCCGAGGAAAATTACCAGATATAAACTTAGACAATTCAGAGCATTATTTAGCCAAATTCTGGCAAGGGGAATTTTTAAAATTTTCTAAATAAAACTAAAATTAATTATGTTAATCAAAAAAAATATTTTTAAAGATATTGCAAGCATTAATTCAAACTTACCTTCCGAAGAAGAAAGTCATAATTTAAATGAAGATTTTATTGATGAAAAAGAATTATCCCAAAATGAAAATAATAATGCTGATTTAAATGAAAGAGAAGCGGCTTTATTAGCCAGATTAAATGCTGTAAAGGAAGAATCGAAGCAAATTATTGACAATGCCAAACAAAAAGCTCAGCAAATTACTGAAACTGCCAATGAAACGCTTCAAGAAAAAATGAAAGAGTTTTTGGCTGAAAAAGAAAATAGTTTTAATTCGCTTGAACGCAAAGCTTTAGAAGAAGTCGAAAATATTGTCAAATTACAAAAAAATATTATTGTACAAAGCAAAGAAACTATTATTAATTTGGCTATTCAATTAGCAAGCAAGCTTATAAATAAAGAAGTTTCCGAGGATAAATCTATTCTGGAAAATTTAATTAAAAGTGCTATTAATGATTTGTCTATGAATAGTGACGAAGAAAGTCTTAAAATGAATATTGCCGTTAATCCAGCTGACCTTGACTTAGCCCAGCAATTTATTGAAAATTTGATGGAAATAAATCATGGAAAACTAGAATTAACGGCTAGTGGCAATAAAGAAATTAGCTTGGGAAGTTGTATATTAGAAATGCCTTCGGGTTCAGTTGATTTGAACTTTTCATCGCAAATGCAATTATTTAAAGAAAAATTACTATTAATTAATTCTTTAGATGAAGCTAATCAAGCCGAAGAAGAATAAATTATTTAAATTTGTGTCTATTATGTTTTTGATTATAAATTTTGCGACTTTGATTTTTTTGCATTTTATATAATTTTCCTCTCTCTTTACGATTCAAGTCTCCATCAGCTCTAAAATTAGCCTCTCTTTCATTGATGCGAACTTGCCTCTTTTGTAAATGCCTAGCTTCATTATTATTTAATGTGAGTTCGACAGATAAAAAACACAAAAAGCTTCTCAAGAATTCAAGTCTTAGCCCCCTAGGCTTACGGCATTCCCCGAAGGGGACACTCAATAAATCTGTTTGAAAATTTCTGTCTTCAAGGTCTAAATTCCCAACTCCACTCTCTAATAGCCCACCTTCAGGGGGTTGGGGGTAAAAAAACAAAATTCTTTAGCGAGAGACTTGCAATTGTGATTACTTCAAAGTTTCGCTTCAATCAGCATTTTCAGATTTTCTTTTCATCGAACTCACATTAAATTAATCATTATTATTTCTCTAATTCTGGAAGATTTATTCAGAAGTTGATAAATTTGGAAATTATCTCTGAACACTTTTAAGCTTAGGTTAATTAAGTTTTTTTCCTATTAATCGTCTGATTGGTTACAAATTAGTTCTAAATGCTTAAATCCTTTATCATAAAGTTTAAATGAAAAATTATGTCATGTTTTTATTTGCCTCTATCTTGTGATTCAAACATCTACTATTCTATTTCTATAGTTCTTTCGGTCCAGTTTGTGTTGTAGTTGTTGGCTTATTATTTGGGTTTACGACTTGTTCTCCACGCTCTTCTGCTACATGCAACCAACCTTGAACTTTATTTTTTGCCACTTGCCAGCCAGTTTCAACTGCTTTAAAATCAGTAGAGATTTCGAGCTTGTCATTTTCTCCTTTAAAAACAGCAGCAAGTTTTATCTGAGGAAGCT
>CANLFK010000029.1 GCA_947489925.1 Candidatus Caenarcanales bacterium | reverse complement strand
GACATTCCTCCCTCAAATGCCTCTATTACTTTTTTCCTTAAATCTTTAGAATATGTCATTTTATTTTTATTATTCACATATTCTAGATCTCTTTAGCGGGGATTTGCTATAGTATATAAAATGTTTTATTGAATCATCTTTTAAGATATTCTCAAACCTTTGAAATCGCCTAACCAGTTTTTCATGTTCAGCCAAATCTTCCATAGGATTAGAATGTAGATGAACAATTGAAGGAATACTAGAATATGTGATCATTTTTTTTTCAAATCTATAATGATCTGAAATCGTATAACAATTTTCTGTCGTAACGTCTTGGTATTTATTTTGCAATATTTTTATTACTGCTTTTAAACCTTCATCAAGATTCCATAACCAATCAAAACCCAAACTTTTATTTCTAAGACCAAGACGAGTAAGAACCATTGCCGCATCGCAACCGCCTCCTAGTGATATATAGTTATGTTTCATATTAAAAAACACCAATTTATTATGAATAGTAATTTTCTCATATTTTATAGGTTTTAATAAGCTATTATTATTAAAGTAATTACTATTGAGTATTTTCAAGCTGAACAATTGCAATTTATAATAATTTGATTATTTGAAACTATAAGTTAAATCATCTATAAAATTCAAAACTTTAAAATATTCAAAATAAATTTCACGATTCCATAAACTTGTAAATAAAGGTGCCTCTAATAAATTTTGTTTAGTATGAATAGCAAAATATACTTGGTTATATACTATTGAAAAACTAATATCAAGTTTGCCTAAATTAATTTGCAAATCCACCAATTTATCAAGAACTTCACTTGAAAGTATATAAAAAACTTCGCTTGTATTTTCTCCGTATATATTAAAAAAACTATTAAATTCGGGATGATCTAAAAGTATTTTATTGCCAAAATTTGGATTAGTACCAAAAATACTATTATTTGCTTTAGGTAATTCTAATTGTATAAATAAACCGTCAAAATAGCCTTTGCTTCCTCCTTCTTGATATATATGAATTTCAGAAAAACGAAAATTTATATTATTGCATTTGCCTAATACTAAATCATCACCAGAGTAGCCATTATCAATATGAAATAAACCCGAGTGTTCAATAGCTGATTTGCTTATATATTCAAAAGGTTTATAATAAAATTCTTTAAATTTATAAGCTAATAGACTTTTGATAATTGTTTGTTTAAATTCTAAAGAGTATTTTTGTATAAAACCTTTAGTAATTTTTAAATTTAATTTTACAAAAACCATCATTAATACTAAAGCCATGCCAAAGAAAAAATAATTAGAAATAGCTGTCCATATTAATAAAGCTACTACAAAAACAAGAGCCAAAGTCCGTAATAGATGAGAAACTGAAAAAGATAGTAAAATTGAACCCAAAAATCCTAAAGAAATTAGCGGTAAAATTACTTTCCACCCAAATAAAGTTGATTGAGATATTCCGCTATAAGCATCAAGCCAGCAAAGATGAATTGAATAACCCAAAATTAAAATACTCAGAATAGAAAATATTATAATAAAATACCAAAACCAAATATTTCTTTTTTGTTCAAGAGAATATATTACTTCTTCATTTTTTAAGATAAACTCATCAATTTGTTTTAAAGTATTTTCAAAAATTTCTTGCCGCCAAGTTTCGGTATCACTCAGAATTTGCTTCTTCTCAAGGCTTTTCGCCAACTTGGTCAAATTTTTATTTTTAAAACGATTTATTAAATATCGTATTCCGAAAATAATACCCCAACATAGAAATGTAGGCAAACATAATATAAGCATAAGACCTAAATGATTAAATATTCCTTTTGTTAATCTGCGATTTTCTTTTTGTATTTCTGCTAAGTCCGCTAATTTACCAAAGCTAGGTTTGTCAAAAAAAGATAAATTTAAATTCTTTTGATCAATATAAATATTTATACTTTGTTTATAATCTTTTATTTTAAAATTTGTTTCTAAAAGTTCATTTAATTCTTTTATAAATAATTCATTGGTATATTCTTGAGCAATTTGTTCTTTCGCTATTTCTGAAGTTAAACCCGCTGAAAGTTTTTTTTGTATTTTTTCGTCAAAATTATAAATCCAGCTAAAACGAAAAGGTTTGACTTCGTCTTTTAGACGTCTAAGCCTATCTTCTTTGTATATATTTTGTACAAGTTTTAATTCTTTACGAAAAGTTTGATTATTAATAAAATACTCATAATATACTTGCGGATAATTAATAACTTTAAATTGCTTATCCGAAATAATATTAATTGTTGGTTGTTCGGGAGATAATATAAATTTGGCTTTAGTTTTTATCCATTTAGGCTCAAAGCGAGAAATATGCGGAAATAATTGACTATATTCAATAAATAAAGAATTACTATTTTCTATTTCCTGCAAAGAATAGTCAAAAGCCGAATCTTTCCAGTAATCAGTGCTTAAATAAATAAATTTTTTGCTAGTATATTTTTTACTATTTAGATAGTATTCATAATCAAGTTCTAAGTTATAAGTGTAATTATTACCTTCTTGCAACTTAGTTTGTTGAACTTTGGCTTGTTTAAGATTTGCTTTTAGGGTTTTCCATTGCAATAAATCATCGCTAGCGCAACTACAGCAAAGCAAAGAAATTATTATAAAAATATATACTTTAATTAACCTAGGCACAAACTTTAATTTTACATAAGGTTTTTAGATATATTCCCTTAACCCTAACAATGCTGTAGTTTAAATGCTTTATATTTTGAGTATTAACTTGAATATTTAGGAATAGCTTATAAAAAGAGGATAAATCATGGCTTCAATTATTATTTTGAGTATTATTGCTATTATTTTTTTGAGCTGGATAATTGGAATTTATAATAATTTAATTGCAAAGAAAAACCAAGTTGAAAATACTTTTTCGAGCATTGATGTATATTTAAAAAACCGCTTCGATTTAATACCCAATTTAGTAGCCGTCGCTAAACAAGCCGTAAAAAGCGAAACGAAGTTTATCGAAAAAGCTATTAGTTTGCGTAATCAAGTTTCTAATCCAGATTTATCAATGGACGACAAAATACATTTAGATAATCAGGCTTCGCAATTATTTACGCGCTTTTTTGCTTTGTCTGAAAGTTATCCTCAAATGCAGAGTATAAGTTTATTTAAAGAAATACAAAGTAATTTAGCCGAAATTGAAGATCGTATTTCAGCCGCCCGTAGAGCTTTCAATAGTGCTATTACTCAATACAATAATGCCGTAGAAATGTTTCCAAGTAATATAATTGCTTTATTAATTGGCTTTAAAGTTAAAGAGTGGTTTGAAGCTTCTGAAGGAGAAAGACAAAATGTAAACGTAGATAATTTATTTGAAGCTGAATAAAGTAATGAGTAATATTTTTGATGAAGATGAAATTGACAAGAAAAGAAAACAAATATTAATAGTTTTTGTAGTAGGTCTGTCTATTTTATTCTCGGGTGGGTTTTTCGGACATCCTATGCTAGCAGTAGCTTTAGGGATTACTTTTATTTTTTTCGGGATTATTTTTATTGCAGGTTCTAATTCTCCAGAAGGTGGTTTATGGGCTATTAGTAGATTCTTTGGCTGGAGTATTCAAGGATTAGGCTTTATCGGCTTACTTTTACTAGATGGAGCAAAAGGTTCTTGGATTAGTATTTTAAGTTTTAGTATTATTCCGCTTTCGCTTATTATTTTGCCAATTATTTTCTTTAAACTAACCAAAAGCAAGCAAGAAAAAATACAAAGCCAAGTACAAAAACGTAAACTTCAACTCAATGATGAAGACCTTGAATTTATAGATGAAATTATTTATAAGCTTCATGATCAAATTAAATCAATTGAAAACCAAAGAATTTTTAATTTACCAATTATTATTTTTACAATTTTATTATTCAATTCTCCTTTTATATTTTGGACTTATTCCGTTATTCAAGCAAAGAATGGAATAGTATCTTTCGTAATAATTGGATCTATCTTTGTTTTCTTCGCTACCCTTGGAGCTATGAAAGCCACAAGAAAATATGCTATGAAAAACTATACGCAAAGCTTTAAAGGAAAACTTGTTTTTTGTATTATACAATGTTTAGGAAATAGTATTCTAAAATATATTCCAAATAACTATATTGAAGAATCTTATTTAAATAGAAGTAATTTATTTGGTTATTTTAATAAATATACTGGAGACGATTTAATTATTGGTCAAGTAAATAATTTAATTTTTGAATGTTCCGAAATTCATGTTAGCAACAAATCAAGCGATGATGAAAGCCGTGTATTTGACGGTTTATTTTTTGTAATTGACATACCACAAAGAGTACAAACTCCATTGGGTACTAATTTTAAATTTGGTAGAAAAATACTTTTAGACAATCCAGAATTTAATGAATTATTCTCGGTTTTTGGTAATGATGATACTGAAGCTTTTTATATATTATCGAGTAAGGTTTTAGAAAAAATGGTGGAATATGTTTATAAAACGGGGCAAAGTTTTCAGTTTTCATTTATTCAAAATAAATTATATATTGCTATTCCAGCTAGCCCTCTAAAACAGTTTTTTGAGCCGCCAATATTTAGAAGTTTGTGGAATTATAAAGTTTATGCCGAAATAATTACTGATTTTAAATTTATTTTTGAATTACTTAATACTTTGGAGTTTAGAAAGGCGGGTTAATGAATAATAACGACAAACTTTACAATTTATATCTTCAGCTTGAACCAACTATTACTGAATTAGAGCAAGAAAGAAAAACAAAATTGCATATAATTTTATTGATTACAAGTATTGTAGGTATATTATTAATAATATTATTTGTTAAGTTCCTGATATTAACCAATTTTCTTATGGCGTTTGCTATATATCCCTCCTTGGCACTTTTATTTTGGATAGTTTTTACTTTTCAACTCTTGTATTTTATATTTCTGGGCGAAAAATATAGGCAAACTTTTAAGCACAATATCATAGATTCACTAATTTCTCTTTTTGACCAAAATACTTTAAAGTATTATCCAAAAGAGTTTATTAGTTTTGCCTTGATCAAAGACAGTTTGCTTTTTAAAGACCTCAATAAATATAAAAAAGCGAGCTTGAATTATCAGGGATTTGATCACGTTCTATATAAAGGAAATGATTTAATTAATAGTTCAAAAATGCAATGCTCTCAATTACAATTTGGAGCTGAAAGTATATTCCAAGGTCTCTTCATAATAATAAATTTACCTAGAAATACTAATACTGCCTTCGGTACTTCAACTAATATTAGTAATAATAAAATACTTCTAGACAACCCAGAATTTAATGAAGTATTTAATGTTTATGCTGAAAACACAACCGAAGCTTTTTATGTTTTACCAAGTAATTTATTAGAGAGAATGGTTAATTTTGTACATAAAACAGGACGCAAATTTGATTTTTCGGTAGTAGATGATAAGTTTTATATTGCTATTCCTTATAACCGTCCATTGCTCGAACCACCGATATTTAAAAGCTTATTTGATTACTCAATTTATGAAGAATACTTAACTGACTTAGAATTAGCGATCGGTATTGTCGAAGATTTGAAACTGGCTTGATTTATGAATAATAACGACAAACTTTACAATTTATATCTTCAGCTTGAACCAACTATTGCAGAGCTTGAAGAGGCAAGAAAGTCGGCTTTGATAGTACCCGTATTGTTAGGTGCTGTTGTCTGTCTCCTTTTTACCTATAATCTTCTTTCTTGGATTCTCAAGGGAACATCACATTTTAGTATTTTTACACTTATCTTCTGGCTTCCCCTCTTTTCTTTACTTGCTTTTGTTATTTTTCAACTAGTTTTTACTATTTGTTATTATTTCTCTAGCCCAAAGGAAAAATACGAAAAAGCTTTTAAAGAAACTATAATTTCTTCTCTGATTGAAAATCTTCTAATAGATTCTCCACAATATTTTCCAGAGGAATTTCTTGATTTCTTTACCATTAAAAATAGTTGTATCTGGAAAGAATTTAATAATTACTCTCGCTCAAAAAGCAATTATAGATTTGATCGAGGAATATACTGGCTAAAAGATCATAATGGTGTAAGGAGTGGATTGACACCTCATATATATTATGATGGATCTGATCTTATCTCAGGAAAAAATTTTAAATGTTCTCAATTACACATTTCTCCTGGCTCAGGATTATCAAATTATACTTTTAAGAGTTTATTCATAATAATAGATTTACCTAAAAACACTAATACTGCTTTTGGTACTTCAAATAATATTAGTGATAATAAAATACTTTTAGACAACCCAGAATTTAATGAACTTTTCCCAGTTTATGCAGAAGATATAACTGAAGCTTTTTATATTTTGCCAAGTAATTTATTAGAGAGAATGGTTAATTTTGTACATAAAACTGGGCGCAAATTCGATTTTTCGGTAGTAGATGATAAGTTTTATATTGCTATTCCGATACCGTGGGGTGATGGTGAGCGTCAATTACTTGAACCACCTTTATTTAAGAGCCTATTTGATTATTCAATTTATGAAGAATACTTAGCCGATTTAGATTTAATACTCGGTATTGTGGAAGATTTGAAACTGGCTTAAACTCAATTAATTAAAGTATTTTAGATTTTACACAAACTAAGCTGTGAATAATATTATAAACTAACTAGTTTGTGTATGTATGAAACTATTACAAGTGGCTTTTCTGTTTTTGAGCATTGTATTACTTGCTAGCTGTACTCGTGCTGACAAAGGTTATACTCGGGCTAAAATTGTTTTTGCTCATAAAGAAAGGTGCGAAGATAGTTCGAGTAATAGAAAGGGAATAACTATATCTTTTGCACCTCACCTCTATAAAGTAGAATTAAGATACAAATATACAGTTGAGGAAAAAGAATATACTGGCTCAAAAATATTTACGGGCTGTTTAAGAGAAAATGAAGCCGAGAAAATAGAAAAAGCTTTAGAGGCTTCTTTCCCAAATGGCTCTGAAGTGGGTATTTCTTACTCTAAGTCCATGCCAATATTTTCTAATTTTCGGAATGAATGGATAGAATTAGAAGGCGTTTATACTAGTATGGCTTCAATGGCTGGAACTCGCTATGATGCTTATAATAAAGTGATTAAACTTGGCAAAATTGGTTATGAATATAATATTGACAAACAAACATTTTTAGAACAAACCGAAAATCACCAATTCCAAATACCTTTTAATAATCCTTCAGAAGAACAAATTGAGCAATTCCGCCAAAAATTTAAAAGTGAAGTTCAAGAGAATAAAAAGGTAATAGTATATGCCAATGCTATTAATCCAAGTATATCTGTTTTAATAAAGCCATATGGAGCAATTACAAAAAAAATGACTAAAGAAGAAGCAAACTCAAATCCTTGTCCTTGGCCTAGCTTTAAAAAAGTGCCTTATATTGCTAAAGATCATATTCTTCAAAATCAAATTCAAAAACCAGATTATTACTCAGTACCTAAACATTATTTAACAACTAAGGGGAATGTAACTAAATATCATCCATGCGATCTAAGTAATCGTCAAGAATTCCCTGACTGTTGCGGAGCACGTGTAGAATATGAATATAAAATTAATGGTATTAAATACACTAATCAACTTATTGGAGTAGGTAATTATTCTTCACCAGAGAACTTTGAAAAATTCAAACAAATGTATCCTCAAAATAATCTAATTGTCTCTTACGACCCAAATGATCCATCTATTGCAAGTATTTAAATTATGAGTATTAGTAAAAACAGAACTGTTGGCTCTTGGATTGCACTAGTAGTTTTTTTAAATTTAACAAGTACATTTTTATGCCCAGCTATTGGTATTGTTTTTAATAATACTTTATTACTTATTAATGGAGTAAAAACCAAAGCGGAAATTATCAGTTGCAACAATTTATCAAACGGAGACTCGGGCACGGGTAAAAATGGTTACTGCAAATCTATGCCTAAGCTTAAATTTAGTGTAAACAATGGAGATATTCATTATTTTACTCCTTCGTCTTCTACTGGTAAATTAAAAATTGGTGACCAAATAAATATAATATATGACAAAAATAATTTTAAGCGAGTTCATAGTGGCGAATTAAATCATCCTTTTACAGCGGGGGCAACTATATTATTAATCTTGAGCTTGCCATTTTTATTACTTACTTTATTAATTTATAGCGTAAACACTTTTGATGTGCCTTATTTTTTGATTCGTTGTGCATTTTTGCCGCATTGCTTTTTTATATTTATTTTTATTTTTATAGGTGGCCATTTAATGCTCAATAATTTTTCCAAATCAATTTTATTGTTTATTGTCGGTTTGATTATAACTGCCATATCATAAATATTTGCAAAGTTTTTGCTTTGGGAACTTTTTAATTTAAACAAAATAGCTCAAAATATAAAAGAAAACTTTAAACACGATTTTAAAATAATACTTAAAATTACTTCAGTCATTTCTTTGATTAGTAGCTCAATTTTGGTAGTTTGGTTTTTAGCTTTATTAATAGTTCAAAGCAATAATATATTTTTTAAACCTTTTATAATTAATTTGGGCATTATAATTGTCTCTTTCTTTGTATTCAACCAATTATCAAACACCAACAAGCTTATTCCTTCTAATAGTTTTATTACAGAAAAAACTTGGGTAATATTAGATGATTTATTAATCGAAAAAGAAATACAAATAGCAGAGCTTGATCAGAAAAGGCTTCAGAAAATGTTTTTATTTATTTTGGCTAGTTTAACAATTATAAGTTTTGGTATATTTTTAATATATATAATGTGGTTTTCTCAAATTAATATAAATCAATTTATTACCAAAGGAAATCCTTTTATAGCAAAAGTAGTAGTTTCTATTTTATGTATTTGGGGGATTGTAAAAAGTATTGAACATACAAAAACAAGTATATTATTTAATACTTATACTCAAGAATTTAAAAATCAAATCATTTATAGTTTAATAAAAAAGCTTTCTGCTAATCTCGAATATGAGCCAAGAAAGCACTTAAGTTTACCTTCAATTAAAGCTAGTTATTTGTTTACTGAAGCAACTAATTATATTGAAGGCGATGATTTTATTAAAGGAAATATTAATAATACTTTTGTTCAAATCTCCGAAATTCATTTACAAGAAATAAAAGATTATAATTATACAAAGCAGCATCAATCTCACGAAATTTATACAGGAAAAAATATTATTTTTGATGGTTTATTTATAATAATTTCTTTAAATAAAAAAGCAAATGATAATTATAAGTATAAGTTTGGCACAAACACAACTTTTGGTTCTTCTCTTGTTCATCTTGATAACCCAGAATTCAATGAACTTTTTACTGTTTATGCCGAAAATACCACCGAAGCTTTTTATATTTTACCAAGTAATTTATTAGAACGCATGGTTGATTTTGTACATAAAACTGGACGCAATTTTGATTTTTCGGTAGTAGATGATAAGTTTTATATTGCAATACCATATAATCGTCCATTACTCGAACCGCCTATTTTTAAAAGCTTATTTGATTACTCAATTTATGAAGAATACTTAACTGACTTAGAATTAGCGATCGGTATTGTTGAAGATTTGAAACTGGCTTGATTTATGCTAAAATACAAATACTTTAACCCGTAAAATAAATGCAGTCTATAAAAAAATCACCCAAGTTTCTAATGGCAACATGAGTATTTCTAGTCCAGAATTTGCTGAAGGCTCTTTTGTGGAAATTATTATTAATGAAGTAAAAGACAAGCCTCAAAATTTGTATGATTTCTTTGGGAAAAGTACAATACGCAAATTTACTCAAGCAATTTAACTTTAGCAGACATTTTAGTGAAACCCTTTCAGTTAGGTAGACAAGATTTACAAGCCTTATATAAAAATTTTTTTATTGCATAAAATTTGGGAATAATTAGAGTTATAAATCACCCAAATTGCAATATAAAATTAAAAAAAGATGAAACAATTAAAAGAAATGTTTGCTGAAATTTATGATAATAATCTTTGGGCTAGCTCTGAAAGCAGATCAGGTTTTGGCTCAGAATTAAAGAGTACTGAAGTAATAAGGCAAGAATTACCTAAAGTATTAAAAAAATTCAACATAAAAACTTTTTTGGATATACCTTGTGGCGACTTTAACTGGATGAGCAAAGTTGATTTGTCAGAGGTGGAATATATAGGTGCTGATATTCTTGCAAATTTGATTGATAATAATAAGAACAACTTTAAAGATTTTAATTTTCAAGTTCTTGATTTAACAAAAGATGAATTGCCCAAAGTAGACATGATTTTTGCAAGAGATGTTTTAGGACATTTTGATTATGAAAATATTGAAAAGGCTATTAATAATATTATAAAAAGTAATAGTAAGTATTTATTAACAACTTCTTTTACTAAGTGGTCATACAATACAAACATTGACAACGGTGGCTGGAGACCAATTAATCTAATGATAGAACCATTTAATATGAAGCCAATTTATCTAATTAATGAAGATTGTTTTGAGGGCGGGAGCCAATATAATGATAAATGTTTATTACTATTCCAAATAGACAGACTTTTTTGTGGAACTTAAAAATACATTCCGACTCACAAATTCAAGCCTAAAAAATGTCAAATTGTAACTTGGCTTTGTACTGCTTCTATTTTATTCAAAAGAATTTGCGCTTCTCTTATTAAATTTATGGTTTCGGCTTGTAGTTCTTTGGCAATTTTATATTTATCTTTGTCGGCTTTTGACGGATTACCATGTTCTTCAAAAATTGTGCCAACCAAAATTTGGGGTGCATATGCGGCCATTTCTAATGTTTCTTCTTCGCTCATTAAATCTTTGCCACGATTAACCAAAGAAGAAGCTCTATTAACTAATTCGGCCAAATCGGCTTTACTTGCCCGCCTCCAAGTTTGGTTTTGCGCATCATAAACCTGATAACCATTTTTTGCAATTTGCTGAAAAGTGCCTTCCAAACTATTAAATTCATTCACCAAACCATCATGCCTTTCAAAAATTTTTTGATGCCTATAAGTGGTTTGTCCAAAACTGCGTAAACCTGTTACCAAAGAAGATCCAGATTGATCACGGGTTAAAATAAAACTAATTCCTTGCTTATAATCACTTAATTGAATATCGGGTGCTGGAGCATAACTTGGTTTAACCTCATGCAAAGTTAGCCAATGGGCAAGTTCATGCATTTTTACACCTGTAATTTCTCGAGAAACGCCATTATGCGGATAAAGTATATTTGTTCTTTGGTCATAAAGTGGGCTATTTTCAGCAATTTGAATCGCCTTCATGACTGAATTTGTGCCGATTTCGTCAAGAATGGCGATTACATCATGGTTGGCAATATTTTCAAAAGCAATTAATTTATATTTTCCGCCCGAATTTACTTCCATTTCACGCAGTTTTTTGATATTTGGAATCATTTCGTCCAAAAGCGGATCATCAGAAGAAAGCAGGCGAATTTGTTCAGGTGTGGTTGGTAAAGCGGGCGGCAAATTTTCGAGGGTAATATCTGAAAGTTTTTTAAATTTTCCACCAAATAAGCTTAATAATTGCGGCACAACTATTTGTTGAAGGGTTGGATAATTTTGAATTTGGCTTATTGTGGGTGGCGCAAAAACACCAGCAGATGAATTATTTTGATTATTAGTATTTGTGGCTATCTTGGTTGTGGCTGGCGCAGTAAAGTTCATACTACTGCAATAACTACAATTACAATTACGGTCAGGAGCATGAACACCCGTTGTTGTTTGTGGTAAAACACCAAATCTTTGTATAGGATGTACCATAAATTAATTTAAATAAAGAAAAATACTAAAAATTGTTATATTATTGAGTTTTATTATTTGCTTAATAATAGTTTAACATTTTATAGCTAACTAGTGGTTACACTTGAAAATAATTTAAATGCCGCCGAGCTATTAGAGCTGTTTAGCCCCGATAGAGAGCTGAGCGATGAAGAAAAAAACAATTTAGAACAAATTATAAACTTTGATAAAAATTTACTTTTAATTTCGCCTTACCGCAATCACACGCTCTATGCGCAAATTTTGGCTTTTGCACCAAATAGTGATTTAACCATTATTCTTACACCTTTGGCTAGTAGCATAAACAAAGAAATTAGCCATTTAAAAACTTTGGGTTTAAGCAATCAAGTAACCGCTCTCACCAGCGATTTATACCCAAACCAAGCTAGACGCTTAATTGCCGAAATCGCTGATGGTGCTTTTAAAATTTTGTTTTTGACACCTGAAAGTTTTTTGTATTGGTTTTCTTCTGGTTTTAATTCAATGGCAATTGAGCATTATCGCAAGCTTGCAGAAGATGATTTGGGCAAGCAAGTTTTTATGAATACGCAGGCCATTTTAAGCCGAGTTACACGCATTGTTTTTAGAGAATTTGAATTAATCGCTAAAGAAAATGCTGTTCATAAGCCTAAATATTTAGAAGCCATTAATTTAATTCATGAACTCGAAATTCCGATTTTGGGCTTGTCTTTCATGCATTCTCCTGAAGTTTTGCAAAGCTTTGCTCGTTATTTCCCGAATACACCAATTGTTTCAGAGAGTTTGCGTTTAAATAATATTAGTTTAAATGCCAAATACTGCTTCTCAAGGCTCGAAAAACAAAAGCATTTAGTTAAACTTTTAAAAGAAGAAAAACCGACTTTGGTATATGTTGCGCCAGATGAGAACTTAGCCGATTTGGTTAATTATGTGCGCAAACATTTGCCTAATTTATCGGTTAAGGCTTTTCATACACGTCTTCCTACAGAGCAAAAAGCGGAAGCACTCGATTATTTTTTAATGCATGAATGCCCAGTTTTTATCACTTCTTTAAGTTCAATTGAAGGAATTTCTCGCAAAGATATTTCTCGCTTAATTCATTATTCGCCGCCAAACAGCCTGCCCGATTATTATAAAGAAATTCATATTCTTCAAGGCCAAACCGAATCTCATTTATTATTATGCGAAGACGATTTGCGCCAAATAGCTTCATATGAAGTAAAAGACGGCTTAATTGTAAAAAGAGAAAAACAAATTAGCCAATTACTTCACTGGATTGCAAAAAAAGAAAATTGTCGTTGGCATAATCTAGAAGAAATTTTATTGTCTTGTCCAAACGAAGCCGTAAACAAATGCGGCAATTGTGATTTGTGTAAAGGTGAGAAAATGGGCTTTTTAGCGATGGCAACCTTATTCTTTTTAAAGAAAAAATTTAATTAAATAAAACAGCTCTTCAATTTAGACACCAAATTTAGATAATAATTCATTATAATTTTTTATTATGATTAAATCGACTTTGTTTCAGGTTTTGCTTTTTTGCGGAGTTGGCCTTATTTTTGGCGGTGTTTTGGCTGGCCTTTCTTTAATTGTGCAAAAGGTTTTTGGCATTGGGCATAAAAGATTTGTCAAAAATTCGGTTTATGAATGCGGTATGAAGCCCATTGGGAAAAGCCAAGTGCAATTTGATATTAAATATTATATTTTTGCGCTTTTGTTTATTATTTTTGACGTTGAATTTGTTTTTTTAATGCCTTGGGCTCTTTCGGTGGCAAAAGCTAAAGGTCCAGTTTTGCAGTTTTTAATTATTGAAGCTTTTATTTTTATTTCTATTTTGGCTCTAGGTCTGGTTTATGCTTGGCGCAAAAAAGCTTTAGAGTGGGAATAGCGTCAAAATGACAAATTCTCTAGATAAATTAACAATTCTTGGTTTTAAGTCTATTGGCGCAATGGAAGAGCTTAAACTGAGGAAGTTAAATATTCTAGTTGGCGCAAATGGGGCAGGCAAAAGCAATTTGATTTCATTTTTTCATTTGCTAAAAAGTTTAATGGATGGAAATTTAGATCGTTATGTAAAAGAAAGCGGTGGAATTAGCGACTTACTATTTAATGGTCGTAAAGTTACACAAGAGATCGAATTCATTATGCAATTTGGTATTAGAGGCTATCGATTTAAGATTCTTCCAGACGCACAAGAAGGATTTATTTTAACAGACGAACAACGATATTATTCTGGCGGTCAGACTCGTTGGTGGATTCTTGGCGACAGCCCCGATGGAAAGTCTCTATTAATAGAAGAAGCAACCTCAGAGTCTTCTGATGCGCAATATAGCAAACCAGTATATGAAGCGATACTGTCTTGGAAAATTTATCACTTTCATGACACAAGCAAAGAAGCAAAAATGCGACATGCTGAAATAATTGAAGACAATGAAAAATTGCGTTCTGATGCGGCTAATATAGCTCCTTTTTTGTTGAAATTAAAAGAAGAAAATAAAGAAGCTTACACAGAAATAGTCAAAACTTGTCAGTTAGTAATGCCCTATTTTGATGACTTTATTCTAAAACCTCAAAAATATGGACAAAAAACAAAAGTATCTCTCTCATGGAATACCAAAGGTTCTGACTATCCCATGCAGTCTTATCATTTATCGGATGGTAGTATTCGTTTTATTTGTTTAGCAACCGCTCTCTTGCAACCAGAACCACCAGCGACATTGATTATTGATGAACCAGAATTAGGCTTACATCCGCAGGCCATAGATATTTTGGCAGAATTAATTGAAAGTGCTTCTAAGAGAACTCAAATTATTATTGCTACTCAATCTCCAGCCTTGCTTAATAATTTTGCCGTAGAGGATATTCTAGTTGTGAAGCGAGAAGATGGAGCCTCAGTTTTTGAACGATTAAATCCAGACGATTACAAAGTATGGCTAGAAGATTATTCAGTAGGCGAACTCTGGACAAAAAGTGTAATATCTGGAGGAATTGTTCATGAGTGAAATCATACAAATAACCGCTATAGTTGAGGGAGCAACCGAAAGAAATTTTATTACAGAAGTATTACAACCTTATTTAAACAAAAAAAATATATTTATTACTCCAATTATGGCTTCAAAAGCTGGTCAAAAAGGCGGAGATATAAAATTCACACGCATAAAACAAGATATACAAAACCACTTAAAACAGCGAAAAGATACTTATATAACATTAATGATTGATTTTTATGGACTTACAGACTGGAAGAACTTAGACGAAGCTAAACAAAAAAATTCACCAAGTGAAAAAGCTAATATTATTAATAAAGCTATTCAAGATGAAATAGAAGAATTATTACCTGAATATAATTCAAAAAAAAGATTTATTCCATATGTAAACATCCATGAATTCGAGGCTTTATTATTCAGTGATCCAGAGATTTTATCAAAACATTTACAGGTGGATAAAAAACAAATAGAACAAATTATTAAAGAATGTGGTGAGCCAGAAAAAATTAATGATTCGAGAGAAACAGCCCCATCAAAAAGATTAGACAGTTTATCAAATAATCGATTCAAGAAAATAGCAACAGGTCTTGAAATCGCAAAAGAAATAGGAATTCTTAAGATGAGAACGGCTTGTCCTTTATTTGATATTTGGTTAAATAATATTGAAAAACTAGCACAAAGGGAGTATATTTAAAGAACTGTGTCAATTAATGACTTAGTTCATTGTATCAGCTTGAGAGCTTAATTGTCAACCTCCCTTCAAAAAATATGGCTAATTGAGATATGGTCATTGCC
>CANLFK010000028.1 GCA_947489925.1 Candidatus Caenarcanales bacterium | reverse complement strand
CAGCACCACCAAGCAAATTATTAAAAACATTATTCAAGTCAGGTAAAGCAACCTGCCAGCTAAGCGGTATTCCATTTTCAGCCATAATAATTCACCCTCTTTTTTTACTTTACTTTTTCTTTTTTATTTTCTTTTCAGTACGACTTGAGAGAGTCTTTTTGCTAAAGAATTTTACTTGCAAAACCCCCTCCGCCCCCTTGACAGGGGGAACTAATTGGTTCAATATCCTGAAAGTCGTATTTCTAATTCAAATCTTTTCCAACCTCACCCGCAGACCTTTTGTGTCCCCAGAGATGGGAGATTTTGTTTGCTTGACGGGACGGGGGTCTAAGACTTTTCCTTGCGTCGAACTCACATTATTTAGCCCGTTCCTATATCTCTTGTACCTGGTAGTTCTGGCAATTGAGCTTTAACTGCTGTCGGTGGCTTTTCTGTTCCGCCTTGTTCAGTCGTGCTTTGAGTTGCTTTAGGATCACCAGCTACTCCACCGATTGAATCCATTTTAGGGGCTGGTGATTTTGGTGGTATTCTTCCTGTACTCATGATAATTTACCTCTTTTATTTTAAGAAAGTTATTGTAAAACTCTCACAGATAAAAGCCTAATGTGCCGTTAAACCTTTACCTCTTTGTATTAAAAGCATAAATCTTTTAGGTTAAACCAAGGTTTTACTAGGGATTTCCTTTGGATAAATTTAGGTAAAGTTTTGATTAAGTAAAATAATTTAATTAGTTTTAAGCGTGAGCAGCTTTGCCACGGAATAAACCCAATAAACCAAATAAAGCACCTGCCATCAAAGAACCTAAACCAAAAATTGCCGCACCAAGCGGATCATTAAAAACTTTTGGAAGAAACCCATTTGATGATTCTGGCTTAGGAGCTGGCATTTTGGTAGTTGCGTTTGCTGTTTTGCTGTCTGCTTCTGTGCTATTTGTAGTGCTTGTTGCTTGCGGTGGCACTGGAGGTAAAACTGAATTTGCTCCTATTGCTGAAGCTGTTGTTCCCATTTTATAGGTTTTTGGGTTGTTGTCATTACCAAGAAAAGGTGAATTATCTAAAGAGAAAGTTAAAGGAGAGTAAAGAGAATACCGACTGACGGTAGAGGAAGCCACTTGATTGGATGACATTAATTAGTTATTTATATAACATTTAACAATCAATAAAAATTATAAAGGTAAATGTCTTAGAAGTGTTAAGATAAACAAATTAAAAACAAATTGTGATACTCTAAACATAAAGTTTAATTTAAGACTCTTTAGGCATGCTTTCCCAGCTAAACAAAGTAATAAAAATTAATTGGAAAGACAAGAAATTAATTTTTTCTTCATTATTGCTGCTTAGTTTTTTTGCTGGCTTTACTTATTTTTTCTTTAATAATGGCAATGTCAATAAAGTGATTGGCGTTCAAATTGTTACAAATAAAGGCAGTTTTTTAATTGGAAAAGATAATAGATATGCAAAGTCTTTTAGTATTTGGTTTAGTCCATTAAGTGGTTGGTTTGATCGTGAAGGAAAAGCTAATTTTTTTGAGATAAAACATAAAAAAGAAAAACTTTCAAAAACAGCTTGGGAAATTGTCTGGGAATGGGACGAATTATATAAAATAGGTGAAAAGTCCGCCTTGATTCGTTTTGTACCAGATCAAGAACAAAAAGACACAGCCATTGAAACTTTATCTTCGCTTTGTAGCGACCGCAAAGAAAATTCGCCTTCTTGTCAGTGGAATATTAGTAATCATATTTTTTTGGAAGCTTTTAGCCAAGATTTTATTTGTGTTTCAGATTTACAAAATGAATTTTATGGTGGTGCTCATCCAATTGCTTTGAGGCGTTTTGGTACTTTTGATTTTATTAACAAAAAATTTGTCCGTTTTGATGAATTTATAAGTGATAGTAAAATTAAAGAAGAAATTTGGTCTCAGTTAAATGAAAATATTAAAGCCATTTTAGAACAAACAATGTTGGACAATTCATTCAATAATTCGGTTGGTGGCATGGATACTTTTACTGGTCCAGCTAATGATTCAGCTAAAAATCAAACTTCTCAGCAAAAATTAACTGGTTTATTAAATTCGCAAGGTTATACTTTTAGTCCTAATGTTTTTTGCCCAGCTATTAAGCCAAATGGACCTTTTTTACTTTTTGGTTTTCCTCATTCAGAGCAAGTAAATCGTGGTTTAAACTTTAGGGCAGAAACTTTATTGAATCAGGCAAAATTACCTAAAAAAGTAATTAAATTATTTGAAGATTATAAATTCGTTCACTCAGAGAAAGATCAATCTATTAAAATGATGTCTAAAGATTCTCAGTGGCAAATTTTACAAAATATTAGCAACTTGGAAATCGTAAATAAAACCAATAAAATAAAACTTGTTTTACCAGATAGTGAAGATTCAACTGAACAAATTTTAGGTATTTTCTGGATTTACAAATCACCAAATTTGGAAGAATTAAAAGCAAAAAAATTCACTAAAATCAAAATTAGTCAAAATCAAAAAATTGTAAATTTAAATAAAATTCTCTAAAAGCACTAAAAATGCACATTATGAGTAAAACTTGCTTGTATAAAAACTAAAAAAGCCAATTACCCGCTAATTAAAAGAGAATTGGCTTTGATTTAGTATTATTTATTAATCTATTTTTTACATGGCAGTTGCGGTAATAATAATATTTCCCTGATAAACACCAGCTCTATCAACATCAAAGCTTACACTACTAGGAACTACATTTCCTTCCAATCTAAATCCAGCAAGAGAACTGGAAGTATTAATATTACCTCCACTTGATAAAGCGACCTTACCGTTATAACCATTTCGACCAACCCCCTTAAATCCAGTGAAAACTACATCAAATGAACCACTAGCGCCATTAGTTAAAGTCAAAGTCGTAGTATAGTCCAATTTGATATTATCCACATTGGAAGAAACTAAACCTTTAATTATAAATTCTGGAACAGTATTAGTTTTCAAGTCATTGATATCAGATCTAATTGCAAATTGTGATCTTGGTATTCGTGTACTGCTACTTCCTTTACCACGAAATAGTGGGTTGTTCAACACCAAGTTAGCTGAAGTCGTAGTATTGATAGCCATAGCAACATATTTAGTCATAGTTAAACTAAGCTCTATATTGCTGCTAGTTGATGGGGTTGAAACTGATGCATTTCCAGTAGACATGCCAAAACCATTAGCCAAAAGACTTGTTCCATCATTAGTATATGTAAAACTCTGACCATTACCAGATAAGTCATCAAATGCTTTAGCGGGGTATGCTGAAAAAAGTATTAGAACATTAACTAAAATAAAAATAAATTTAAAATTTTTCTTTTCAAACATAATAATATTATTTCCTCTTTGCTATTTTTTTGCTCTCATTAATTAATCTGTCTCATTTACTTTTAGTCATTTCATACATTGTAGACCAAACGAACCAACCTAAACAGAAGATCGCTCTCTTTTTGTTGGGGAGATCGTGTTAAAACTAAAAAAGCCAACCCCCGCTGATTAAACAAGGATTGGCTTTAATTTAGTATTTGTTTTTATTTTTACAGCTATCGCATTTCCTAGCCTTTTGACTTTTATGTATTACCATTTTCCTCTTTTAGGAGAAAGTTTGAAAAGAGAGTCTGGAAATGAATGCTTTAAGATTTTTTCTGTTTTGGCTTAAGTCCTCTCTTGTTAAAAAGAAATTCAGTATATTAAAAATGACAAACTACATGGCAGTTGCAGTAAGAGCAATAGTTCCAGTATAAACACCAGCCCTGTCTACATCGAAGCTTACACTAGCAGGAACAACATTACCTTCTAGTCTAAATCCGCCAAGAGCACTAGTAGTATTAATATTACCTCCACTTGCCAAGGCAGCAGTACCATCATAACCAGTTACACCAGTTCCCGAAAAGCCTGTGAAAGCCACATCAAATGAACCGCTAGAACCATTTGTTAAAGCTAAAGAAGTTGTATAATCTAATTTGACATTATCCACATTAGACGCAACTAAACCTTTGATTATAAACTCTGGAATTGCATTAGTCTGCAAGTCATTAATATCAGATCTAATTGCAAATTGCGATCTTGGTATTGCGGCAGTACCATATGGTGGAGCATTCAACACTAAGCTTTCTGTAGCTGTCGTATTAATAGCCATAGCAACATATTTAGACATAGTTAAGCTAAGCTGAATATTTGTACTAGTTGATGGATTAGGGACTGCTCCACTTCCAGTAGACAGACCACCGCCATCTGTCCAAAGACTTGTTCCTTCATTAGTATATGTTAAACTCTGACCACTACTACCAGATAAGTCATCAAATGCTTTGGCTGGGCATACTGAAAAAAGTATTAAAGCACCGGCTAAAACAGAAATAAATTTTAAATTCTTCTTTGTAAACATGATATTGTCTCCTCTTCGTTATTTTTTAGTTTCATCAATCGGCTTCACTTGCCTTGAGTCATTCATACACGCTAAATCAAACTAACTAACCTAAACAGAGGAGCACTACTCTTTTTATTAGGGAGATCGTCTATCAAGCAGACAATACTTGAGCTATAGCACTGACGAAAGCTTCAGCATCTTTAGAACTAGACTTAAAAGCTATTTCAAGCTTGTAATCATTCAATTCTTTGTTCATTATTTCAAAATATCTAAAGGATTAAAATTACTATTTTCGAGGCTAATGCTTCTAGGTGTAATTGAAACTGAAACTCCTTGAATTATTTCAGCTGGTTCTGACAAAACAAGCCCAGTTGAAACTCTATTTTCTAAAATTTCAGTGCTTTGTTTAATAATTAGTTTTCCAGTTATTGGCACTAAAGCTGGCAATTTTGCACTTGGTGATAATGAGCTTAATTCTAAAACATTTTGATTAATTACTCTCCAGACAAAACCATTAGTAAAATCACTGCTTTCAATTTTTAAATCTTGGGCTTCTTCTAAAGCTAAAGGAATATATATTCTTTCATAGCTACTTCCTTCTGGTAAATAAGCAAAAATTCCTAATTCTCTTAATTCTGGAAAATTAAAGGTTTTTTCTTGTGATTTATTAGCATTTCTTTCCGAACGCACCAAAGTTTGACCTAAAGACTTAATATAAAAATCTTTGCTCTCATTATCTTTTCTTTGTTTTTTGCGTTTTCGATCCTCGTTATCAGTATTTCCGTTTTCAAGTTTTTCAGAATATAAGCTTAATGAATTAAAACCAATAAAAGCTTTTTCAATTATTCTGGTTGGTTTGCTGAAAACCCATGGATAATCCCAGTCAATTGTTATAGCTGTTTTTGTAAACTTTTCATCTTTTTTTATTAAAGGTCTTATATAAACAATTGCTTCAAACTTTTCTGGCAAACTTCTAGCCCTTAAAGAAGCAAAACTAATTCCTAAAACTTTTTGATTTTCATCTCTTTGAATTAAGCCAGTATAGGGCGAACTTATTATATCTTTCAATTCAACTTTGTATAAATCAACCCTCTCAGATTCACTGATTTTGAGTGGAATAAATAAACTCTTCGCATTAGGCGGTACATTATTAACATTAATTATAATTTGATTTGGACTAGCCTTAATTGAAGAAAAACTAGGCGAATTAGTTAAAATTAATCCGCTAAAAACTAGACTAAATAATAAAAAACAGATTTTAAAAATTTTCATAAAGGTAATTGTACAATAATTAATACATTATCTCAATAGTATAGGACTTGTGCATAATGAGCTTTGAAAGAGAGTAGATTTTATATTTTTAATTCTTTCGGAAGACAGACTTAAGTCTTCGGTAAAATAAGATCCAAGTGTAAATAAAGCAACTCCACTTTCTTTAAAGCCCCAAATATCTTGAACGGGAAAACTACTCACGGCAAATTGACTTTTATTAAAAATCTTTTTCAAGCCCTGAAAAGCAATTAAAGAGTTAGCTGGAAAAATTTTAATCAGGGGAAATTCAGCATAATTATTAATTAAAAAAGCAATTTCGGTCGGCGTACAAGCTCCAGGCATAAATAAAATATCTTTATCTTTCATGAATTCAAGAATTTTTATATCACTAATCGGTGAAACCAAAAAATCTGGTCTTAGTTCAAAAGCCCTTTTAGCCTGATTTGAGTCTAATAATGTGGCAATTCCAATTATATGTTCTGGAAAGTTTTTTCTCGCCCAAATAAACAAATCTTCAAAAGCTGGATTAATAACGGAAATCTCAATAATTTTTAAATCTTTGGTTAAAGTATTAATTTGATTTTTGACCACATCTTGATCCGATGAGCGAATAATACCAGCCAATTTTTCATTAAGTAAAAAGTTTTTTATTTCTTCTTTATTCATGAGACTCCAAATTATCTAACAAATTCCAAATTTTATTACCTCTCTCTAAAGATTCATCTAAGTGAAAAACTAAGCTAGGAGCAATTTTCAATTTGAAACCACGACAAATTTCTCCTCTAATTGAAGGAATTGCTTCTTTAAAAACCTCTAAAACTCCCAGTCGATAATTTTCTTCAAAAACACTAAAAAAAATGTCTAAATGCTGATAACCATTAGTTACTTTAACTCCAGTAATCGAAATTAAACCCTGAAAGCGAGGATCTCTAAACTCTTTCAGTTTTTTAGTACTAATCATTTCTGATAAATCTTTCTGCACCGAAGAAGCTAATCTGTCAGAGCGAGAAAAAGGCATTCTACCCATAATAATTAATCCTTTCTTTCCTGCATTTCAAAACCCCATGATTCAATAATGTCTCCAATTTCCAAATCATTAAAGCCATCAAATGAAAGTCCACATTCAAATCCTTCCAAAACTTCTTTTGCATCATCTTTAAAGCGTTTTAAATTATCTAACTTAATATTAGCCAATTCTTTTTTATTACGGAAAACCTTAGCCATACTTCCCCTAACCAATTTACCAGACTGAACTGAACAACCCGCAATTTTATTTTTGCCAGCCATGAATATTTGCCTAATTTCAGCTTGTCCATGCTTAATATCAATCCGTTCGGGTTCTAATAATCCATTAATGGCTTTCTGCACTGCATCGGTGATTTGATAAATAATATTATAATTATAAATAGGCACTGCATTTTCTTGAGCCGCTTTGCTTGATGAACTATCTACCACTGAATTAAAATTAACAATAATAGCATTAGTAGCGGAAGCCAAGTTCACATCATTTTCAGTAACCGCACCAGCTGCACAATGTATAATACGAACAACCACTTCATTACTGCTCAATTTGCTTAATTCACTTGCTACCGCTTCGGCTGAACCTTGCATATCGGCTTTAATTACAACCGCTAATTCTTTAGCTTTACCTTCTCTAACCTGACTAGAAAAATACTCTAAGCCTTTATTTACTCTTCTTTTATTCGCTAAGCTATCTTTTACTTCATTCGCGGAGCTTTTAGCTTCTTGAGCATTTTTGAAAACCCTGAAAATATCGCCCGCTTGAGGTAAATTATCTAATCCTAAAATTTGAACTGGTGTTGAAGGAGGTGCGACTAAAATTTCTTTGCCTAAATCATTAAATATAGCTCTCACTCTTCCAGAAGAAGCTCCAACGGCAATTGAATCACCTTTTTTTAAAGTTCCATTTTGTACTAATAAGGTGGCAACTGGTCCTCGACTTGGAGATAAAGCGGCTTCAATTACTGCTCCTAAAGCTGGGGATTCATTGTGGGCTAATAATTTTTCTTGCAATTCAGCGTCTGCAACCAAGGTTATTTTAGTTAATAAGTCATCAAGGTTTAAATTTTGCTTAGCACTGATTTTGGCACAAACCACCGATCCACCATAATCTTCCACCACCAATTCATGTTCTATCAGCTGAGTCAAAACACGGTCTGGATTAGAATCTGGTTTATCAATTTTATTTACAGCCACAATAATTGGCACTCCAGCCGCTTTAGCGTGAGCAATTGCTTCGATTGTTTGAGGCATTACTCCATCATCAGCGGCTACTACTAAAATAGCAATATCTGTTACTTGTGCTCCTCTGGCTCTTAAAGCGGTAAAAGCTTCATGACCTGGTGTATCTAAAAAAGTAACTTTTCTGGCTTTATTATCATAATCAATAACATCAATTTGATAAGCCCCAATATGTTGTGTGATTCCGCCAGATTCAGAAGCGGTAATCGAATGCTTAGACTTACGAATTGAGTCAAGTAAAGTTGTTTTGCCATGATCAACATGCCCCATAATGGTTACTACTGGCGGTCTTAAAGTTGTCGGTGATGAAGAAACTATATTTTGATTATCAACTAAGATTTTTAAACGAGAGGCCAAACCTTCATCTTGGTCAGAATGAGCCTGTTCTGCTGTAATTTTACAACCTAAAGCTTCAGCTACTTCAATCATCAAATCCATTTCTAAAGTCTGATTGACAGTACGCATAATCCCTTTTAAAAATAAATTACGAATAATTTCAGTTTCATTAACTTCCATTAAAACCGCTAATTCTTTGACTGTAACAGGTCTAGTAATTTTTAATTCAGTTGGTCTATTCTCGGCAACTTGTTCTTTATTTGGTTTAGCATTATTACCAGCAAAGCCAAATCTTGAATTAGCAGAATTATTGCCTTTACTTGGATCATTGCTAGCATTCCGATTATTCCCCGGCCCTCTTCTTTGATTATTAGCTAAAGGTGCATTTCCTGTGGGCTTACGACGAACAGGAGTTAAACTACTATTAATTGGTTTTGCTACCCTATATGGCTGTGATGTTCCAGTTGTATTAGTATTAGCAGCAGGAGCATTATTATTAGGGTTATTAGGTCTTTGCTGATAAGGTCTATTGATATTATTATTTAGCTGATTATTTTGTGAAGCTACTTGCCCAGATCTTTGGTCTTGTTCTGTATTTGAAGATCTAAATCTATTTTGCTCTGGATTAGCCTGATTATTTCTTTTTATATTGCGAGGTGCTACTGAAGCAGAATTATTATTAGCACGACGATTAGAGTTTTGAGAACTAACTCTAACTGGACTAATAGGAGCATTACGATCAAACTTGAAAGTCGCTTTTGGTTCTTCAGTTATTATTGAATTATTTTCATTTTCTATTTCAGGTTTAATATCAAAAGTATTTGATTCTATAGGTTTTATACTGTCTAAACTTGTTGATTTTTCTTTTAGATTTTCTTCGGTTTTTGTTTCTACTGCGCTAGCCAATTCAATATTTTCCTTAATATTTTCTTCTACAATTTGTTTTGTTTTTTCTTCTATATTCTGTTGAATATTATCTGTATTTATTATTCTATCAGTAATTTTTGAGTGAAACTCTTTCTGTTCGTCTTTTTCTTCAAGACTTTCTTCATTTGGTTTTATTGGCAAGTCTTGGTCTGCTATATAAGGTAATTCAGCAATATTATTAACTACTGGCTGTAAATCATCGCCAATTTCTGGGTGATCTTTCATGTTATTGGCATGCAAAAATTCTTCTGGCTGAAGTTCTTCGCTTTCAATTTCATCGTCTTCAGTCTTTTCAATACGCCTTAAAACCCGAGGAGTTTTTGAAAGCTTAGATTGATCAATTAAAGAAGTCGTCGGCTTGGACTTTTGAGTTTTAGAGGTCTGACCTAAATTAGACTTAGGGGAATCAATATTTTTAGATTTTGGCAAATTATCTTCGATTTTAAGTAAAGGTGTTATTTTGTCTATCAATGAATTATCGATAGAGCTTGAAGCAGTTTTATTGTTCTCTCCAAAGTCTTTGCAAAGTTCAATAATTTGCTTAGTAAGACTAGTTTGCAGATTTTTACGATCTTTTTCAGATAAGATATCTGGCGATAAATTACGAGCCAAATCATAAATTCTGGTTTTTCCCACAGTGCTCATTATTTTTAAAATTCCTCTTGTTTATTTAAGGGACATGCCAGCAATGAATCCAAATTATTTAATAAACTCATCAACTCTGGGATAATATTTTCTTTATTAATCTTGACTTTGTTTTTTAATTTTAAACGATTAAATAATTTTTTCTGCATTCTGCTTATTTTAGCCAAACAATTTTGCCCAGGATAAATATAAACCGAACGACCAGGAATAATTTGCTTTAAATCTAACATTAAAATGTCTTTATGTAAAGTAAGTTTCAGTAGTTCGGCTTTTTCAAAGGGCTGATTGCATACTATGCAAATTCTTTTATGTTTTAGTTTTTGTTTTGTATTTTGGCTTGGCAAAGCTTTTATATGTTTGCAATTATTAAGATTCTAAAAGCTTCCAATCAAAAAGTAAACCAAAAAATAATTATTATTTAAAGCTCTGACAATTTATATCTAAACTAGCCTAATAAAGCCTATCTCAGAGACACAAAACTACAAATGCCTGAATTCTATCAAGTAATTAAAATAAATAATGCTTAATCAAAATATCAAAAACTGTTTTCAGCAGTCGGAAATTTATGCTCTCTAATATCACTAATATAATTTTTGACCGCTGATTTTATATCTTGAGCCAAGTTTGCATATTTTTTTGTGAATTTAAAATTATTTTCGGTTAAGCCTAATAAATCTGGTGTAACTAAAACTTGTCCATCACATTCTATGCCTGCTCCAATACCGATAGTTGGAATTTTTAAAGTTTTAGTAATTTGTTTAGCTAAGTCAGCTGGTATCATTTCAAGCACTAAACCAAATATTCCAGCTTGCTCAAGCGACATAGCCTGATTTATAATTTGTTCGGCTTTTTCTTCAGTTCGTCCTTGTATGCGTCCTAAACCAATTGTTTCAGCCGATTGTGGTGTATAACCTAAATGTCCAATTACGGGAATTCCAATTTCTTGACATTTTCGGATAATTTCAATAGTCAAATCACTTGCACCTTCAACCTTAACCGCATTAGCACCCGCTTTCATTAAGTTAGCCGCATTAACTAAAGCCTCGGATATAGAGATTTGATAAGACAAAAAAGGCATATCTGCCACAATTAAAGCCTGTTTAACTGCTGATGAAACTGCCCGAGTGTGATAAAGCATTTCTGACATACCAATTTGAAAAGTATGATCAAGCCCCAAAAAGACATTAGCTAAACTATCTCCTATTAAAATTAAGTCTATGCCAGATTGGTCTAATAAATAAGCGGTTAAATGGTCATATGCAGTTAAAGCGGTAATTTTTTTCTGATTCTTTTTTAAATTAATTAAATCAAAAGCTCTAATTTTCTTTTCAGGCTTAGAATCTGCGTTTTTTTCCAACTTTGCGTTCACGATAAGTAAACTGATTAAACTTAATTTTATCATCAAATAAAAGAGTAAATCCAAAATTAAATCGTTTAAAAATTGGATCATAACCCAATAAAATTTTAAAATCTTCTGGACCAATAGTCATGCGTACTTGCTGAGCAACCTGTTCTTTGAGAGTTAAACTATAAACACTAGAACCACCCAGACTAAACCAAGAACTAAAATTAAAATCGGCATTAGCTGAAACACTTTGTTGTCCTTGTATAACTTGGTCAAACCCAAAAGGTGATGCCCCAGTCGGTGCTAAAAAGTCATAACCCAATTCAATATCGGCAAAACGATTTAAATGTGTTCTTAGCCTAGGTCCACCATTAACAAAAGCATTAAAATCACCAGTTGTATAAGCTCTAGCGGTACTTGAAGCCACTACTGCTAAACCAATATTATATTTTTCTGAACCAACTTCAATAAGTGGTTTTGTTCTTAAAGCCAAAGTTTGCTGAAATCTTAAGCCGCTTTTATCTTTAGTATTTGAATTTACACCTAATGAATCTCTTTGCAAGCGGCTAATTAAATTATTTTCTTCATCTCTTAAATTTTGAGAATCAGTAATACAAGATAAATCAACTAATGAATAAATTGAATTTCCTTCTAAAGCAGTGCCAATATAAGGTATTTTTACCGATCTTTGATCATTTAACTGAATAAGCTGTTTAGTAATTCCACCACCCATATAGCTATTCCAACCATAAATAAAATTATTATGTGCAGTTAAGCGACTACTAACTTCCGCTAAACCACGAGCCTTGGCAGATCCATATGCTAGCAAAGCATTATTTCGGGGATCTGTATATTGAACCATGCCGCCATAACCAGATCTACTGCCAGTTTGGACGAATGGAGCTAAAGAAAAGGCTCTGGTCTTTGCTGGATCACCAAGTACAAAACTTAATTTAGGACCAATATTAAAATCTCCCGCTCCCGTTCTTGGAGTATTACCCAAAACCATACCAAACATTTGCTGAGTGCTTTCGCCAGCCGTAAAAACTCCGTAGGGAAAAGGTAAAGTTAAGGGGAATTTTTTAAATTTTAATTTAGTTCCAGATAAAAATAAATTATTTTGAATGCGGTCTGGATAATAATTAACACGATTTGTACTAATTGAAAAACTAGGACCATTTATTAAAGAGGTTTTTGAATCTGCTTGCAAGGCTTTATTAAAACGGAAAGTTTCGACAGTGGCTGGATTAGCAACAAGTCTGATCGGAGTAGGTAAGTCAAATTCACCATTTTGATAATTAGCACTATTTATAGTTTTAGTCGAAGTAATTGTTCCAGTTTTGGCTTCAATTGACGCTGAAGCTAATTGAGATTTAACTTCTTCAAAAAAAGCTTCATTATTATTGACTTTTATTTCCATATATTTTGAAAATGTAACTTGGTCTTTCCCTGTCAAAAGAACATTTCCATATGCTTTTAAAAGTTCTTTGTCTGAATAATATTCAATTTTGTCGGCGGCTAATTTAATATCGTCTTTTAGCAAATATAAAATGGCATTGCCTGTAATTGTTACAATATTAGTTGCTTGGTTAAAATCAACTTGATCTCCTTCAAACTGAGCTTGATCTTGTTTATTTTCATTATTAGTTAAACTAATTGGATTTAGCTGTGAATCAGCTTTTTCAGTTTTTTCAGTTTTTTGATATTGTGAAACTTCATCAGCCAAAACCCAAGAATTATTGAATAATAAAATTAAACAAAAACTCAAAAAAAAGTATTGCCTAAAAGATTTTTTATTAAAATGAATTTTCAATGCCAAAATAAACCCGAACCTAAAATAAATTTTAATTTTAAATACAAATCCAAATAAAACTTATAAATTTTAGAAAATTATATGTATCAATTGCATTTATTTAATTTAATAATTCCTTTTAATTATCAAAAACCT
Source organism: Candidatus Caenarcanales bacterium (assembly GCA_947489925.1). Lineage (GTDB taxonomy): Bacteria > Cyanobacteriota > Vampirovibrionia > Caenarcaniphilales > Caenarcanaceae > JAAFJH01. The sequence continues at coordinate 2,426 of CANLFK010000028.1, read as the reverse complement.
ATTTATGACGGCTTTATTTTAATTAATAAGAAAAATGGAAGAATTATTAAAATTGGTAGCCAAAATGATGTTTTTTTTGTTAATACGAGTTTTGGCTGTGAAATTAAGCAAAATAAAAATTCAATTTGCCTAGCTGGTTTTATAAATAATCATATTCATTTAGCTTATAAAAATAATTATGTTACTGCTAAGCCTAATGAGCAAATTGAATGGTTGAAAAATTTAGTTAAAACTTCTCGTAATTGGTCAGAAGCTGAAAAGCAAGAAATTATTAAAAACAATATTCAAAATTGCCTAAAAAACGGAATTACTTTTATTTTTGAAAATACGCCTTTTGGTAAAATTACCGCCACCGAAATTGAACAAAGTCCGTATAAAAATAATTCTTTAATTGGTTTAGAAGTTTTTGGTAATTCAGAAGAGCAAGCTGAACTTATTTTTGAAAAGTCAGTTAATTATTTAAATCAATTAGAAGCCCAATTCACAGATTTAAAATTTACGCTCTCACCACATGCAATTTATAGTGTTGGTTCAAGTTTATTAAAAAAGCTGATGCAATGGGCAAATATAAATAATAAAATTTTAGCTTTGCATTTAGCCGAATTCAATTTTGAGCTGGAATTATTGCAAAAAAATTATTTAAATCCAAACTTAAAAGAGTTTTTTGAATTTTTAGAAGTTTCTAGCCCCGAAATGAAAAATAATAGCTCTCAAGGCACAATGCAATATTTATTAAATTTGGCAACTGAGCTTAAAAATACTGATTTGCTAAAAAACTTTTTATTAATTCATTTTATTTTAACTTCGGCTTCAGATTTGGAAATTGCCCAGAAATTTGATTTAGGAATAGTTAGTTGCCCGCAAAGTAATTTGTTTTTGCAAAATGGCTTACCAGATTATAAAAATTGGCTTAAATATAATTTACCTTTTGGCTTTGGGACAGATAGCTTGGCTAGTAATTTTGACTTTGATTTTTTGAGTCAATTGAAAAATATTTATTGGCTTTCTAATTGTCAGCTTTCGGCTCAAGACCTCTTTGAAAAAGTAACTTCAATTCCCGCCAAGCAATTAAAATTAGAAAATGAAATAGGATCTTTAGAAGAAAATAAAAAAGCTAATTTTATACATTTTGAATTAAAACCAGAAAACCTAAATAAAATTAAGTCTCTCTCAGAGCAAGATTTATACACTTGGCTCTTAATGAATTTGAATAATAATTTAATTAAACAAGTATTTGTCGAAAATAAGCCAATTATTTAATTGAAAACATTAAACTTTATCTAAGTCAAAATTCATTGGATTACTAATAATAAGACCTTCTCCGCCAATTCTTTCGACTGGTTTTCCTTCAATGTTTAGATATACATTTTTTGCATTTTGATTTGAATTTAAATTAGCTTGTAAAGTTTTCATTAATTGTTTGTAGCGGGTAATAATACTAGCCGAGCCTCCTCCATAGCCAAATTGCTCGGATAAATTAATAATTAGTTTTTCATTTTCTCTGTTTATCGAAATTAAATGCGTTCCAATCGGAATTTCAGAGCCTAATTTATTTTTTAATTCTTTGTCGGTTGGACCTTTTAATAAAGCTTTTAAAGATAATTTTAATTTCAATAATTCATAATCAGCTAAATTAGACTTACTTAATTTTTCTTTCTCTGAATCAGATAATTCCCGTTTAATTGTCTCTAAAATAATTTCATTTTCTTTAACTTTGACCAAATAAATATAAACAAAATTAGAATCTTGTGTCTTAGTATTTAAATTGCTATTTGAGACTTTTAAGGAAGTTTTATAATTATTAATTTTAGAATAATCAGCTGAAACGCAAGCATTTAAGGCGAATAAAACTAAAAGTGAAAATATAAATGTAGGCAAATTTGGTAAAAACATTTTCTTTTACTTACTTTTTACTGTCTTCATTCACTAACCAAGAATTTAAGCACTTAATTCATCTAATAATATTACTCTTTTTTCATGACGACCCGCTTCAAAATCAGTATTAAGCCAAATTCTTATTAATTCTTCTGACATTCTTTCGCTTATAAACCAGTCTCCTAGGCATAAAACATTAGCATTATTATGTTCACGGCTTAATTTTACACCCAAAGTATCATGGCATAAAGCGGCTCTAATTCCTTTAAACCGATTAGCAGCAATTGATATTCCAACTCCAGAACCACAAATTAAAATTGCTTGGTCTAAATTTTTATGCAAAATCTCTTGGCAAACTTGACTGGCTATATCTGGATAATCAATTGAAACTTCCTGTGAATTACAACCAAAGTCTTTAATTTGATGATTAGGAAAATTACTGATCATAAAGTTGAATAAATGATTTTTTAATTTATAGCCAGCATGATCGCTACCAAGACCAATTTTCATGAAATTTATATTTTAGTTAATTAGTATTATTTTATTATAAG
>CANLFK010000027.1 GCA_947489925.1 Candidatus Caenarcanales bacterium | reverse complement strand
CTATAGAAAGAAAATGGAATCATCTTAAACAATTATTAAAAGGATACTATGATAATACAAAAAGCTTTATTGATAATTTATGCTTACAGATTAATAATCTGACTACTTCTATTTAAGAATTGCTATACCTTTGCACCAATTGATTTACTTGATTATATTTATGCCGTTTTGCATTCACCAAATTACCGTGAAAAGTATAAAGAGTTTTTAAAAATAGACTTCCCAAAAGTGCCTTACCCAGAGGCTAAAGAAACTTTTTGGCAATTAGTTGAACTTGGCGAACAATTAAGAGAACTACATTTATTAGAAAGCCCAATTTTAGAAAATTACATTACAGAATACCCAATTGACGGTAATAATAAAGTTGAAAAAATAAAGTTTGAATTATTAAGTCCCAATGAGGCTTTTGGTAAAGTTTATATTAATGAAACGCAGTATTTTGAGAATGTACCAGAAATAGCTTGGAATTTTTATATTGGAGGTTATCAACCTGCTCAAAAATGGCTCAAAGACCGCAAAGACAAAAATTTAGAATTTGATGATATTTTACATTATCAAAAAATAATTGTCGCTCTCACACAAACAGACAAATTAATGAAAGAAATAGATATAGATTTGGCTTTGCAAATAGTTTAGTATTTGTATAATGGTAAAGAGAGGAAAATAATATTATGAATATTCAACGCAAAGAGCAATTTCTTTCAGAGTTTGAACATTTACCAGAAGAATTACAAAATAAAGCTATTGATTTTGTTCATTCCTTAAAGTTAAAGCAAGCTGATTTATCTTGGAATATATTATCAATGCAAAACTTTTTTGAAGATGAATCAGAAGATGACAAGCTTTATGATAATTACACCGAAAACTTAAATAAGCTCAAGGAGCAATCTTAATGTTCAAATTTGGGCAACTCGTTTTAGTGTCTTTTCCTTTTACTAATTCTTATGAATCAAAAGAAAGACCCTCTCTAGTTTTATTAAATGGCACACAAAGTGATTTAGTTTGTGCAAAAATCACTTCAAAATATAGTAATGAAATACATTCGGTAAACATAGAATTTTGGAAAGAATCAAATCTGCTCTTTCCATCAATTGTTAGACTAGATAAAGTTGGGACTTTTCATACAAAACAAATTATTCAGCTGATTGGTGAATTAAAGGAAAATGATTTAAAAAATATTCAAAATCAATTCAAAAAAACTTACTCAAAACTTTTAAATTAATTATGAGTCTTTTGGACTAATGGAGGTCTTTGCACCAATTGATTTACTTGATTATATTTATGCAGTTTTGCATTCACCAAATTATCGTGAAAAGTATAAAGAATTTTTAAAAATAGACTTCCCTCGAATACCTTATCCAGAGTCTAAAGAAACTTTTTGGCAATTAGTAAAACTTGGCGAACAATTAAGAGAACTACATTTATTAGAAAGCCCAATTTTAGAAAATTACATTACAGAATACCCAATTGACGGTAATAATAAAGTTGAAAAAATAAAGTTTGAATTATTAAGCCCCACTGAAGCTTTTGGTAAAGTTTATATTAATGAAACGCAGTATTTTGAGAATATACCAGAAATAGCTTGGAATTTTTATATTGGAGGTTATCAACCCGCTCAAAAATGGCTTAAAGACCGCAAAGACACAAATTTAGAATTTGATGATATTCTGCATTATCAAAAAATAATTGTCGCTCTCACACAAACAGACAAATTAATGAAAGAAATAGATTTAATTTCAATATTTATTATGAATTAAGGGAAAGAACGATAAAAGTCTTCTCGCTTACCAAAAGCTAAAATGCGAACAATTCCATTTGCAAAGTGAAAACCTAATCGAAAATTACCAATACGAATCCGATAAAACTCAGGGCTTCCTCTCATAGCTTTTATATTCAAAATACTATCCAGATCATTGCTCTGCTCAATTAAATCCATAACTGAATCAATTCGCCTGAGTAAGCTTTGATCTTTATATTTTCTAATGTCTTTCTCAAAAGAGTCAGTAAATTCAAGCTTCATGCTGATTTTAAATAATTCCTCAATTCCTGAGATTTCTCACTAGATAAAACTTTGCTTATTTGTACTCTTTGTTTCAGCAGTTCAAAAAACTCTTCATCTTCAATTTCTTGCTTTAAGCATTCCAGAAAATTCTCACGGCTTTGACTGCCCAGCGACTGAAAAGCCATTATCAAGACTTGAGCTTGTAAATCAATTTCATTCACTTTTTCAGAAATATCCATTTAGTTAATCTCTGTATTTTAATAATGGTAGTTTTTAGATTATTTTACAAACTTATATACTATTATACACCAAATGAGCCACCCAAAAACAAAGAGCTTTTACTTATCCATCTTTGTTTTGGTTTATTTGTACATTTTTGCTTTTTGGTAAAGATAATTTTAATTTAAGCGAAAATAAACGAATTGCACAGATTAAAAGGGCTGAAAGGCAAATATTTAATTCATTTGGAATAATACTTAATTTATTTAAAGCTAAATATAAAATTCCGCCAATTAAAGCGGCTGTTGCATAAATTTCTTTTTGGAAAATAAAAGGTATTTCATTAATTAAAATATCACGGACAACTCCACCAAAAGAAGCTGTAATAATACCCATTAATAAACTTGCCCATAAGCTTAAACCTTTAGCCAAAGCAATATTTATACCAATAATTGTAAAAGCTCCAAGTCCCAAAGCATCAAAGACCAAAATTAATTTTTCTAATCTTTCAAAATGACTTTGCAAAATAAAAACAGCCAAAGTCGCACCTAAACAAACAATTAAATAAGAAATATCTTTTAAAAAACCAATTGGCAAATCTCCAATCAAAATTGAACGCAATGAACCGCCCCCAACCGCTGTAACAGTCGCTAAAACAAAAATACCTAAAATATCCATATTCTTGCGGCTTCCACTTAAAGCACCAGAGGCCGCAAAAACAAAAACACCTAATAAGTCAAGAATTTTCAACCAAATCAACTAATTGCTCCCGAAAAAGGACAAGTTTTTACACTACTATTATTCACTTTTAAATTGGAAGGATCAAGTTTATTCATCATTTCAGAGCTTAGTTTTAAAAAGTTATGAGCTAAATCTTCTTGTACAAAAAATTCTGAATTATGCCCCTCAAGAATTTCATATTCACGGTGGAAAACTGGACAAGCTGATCCTGAGAGTGGAGGCACTAACCAACTCCATTCACCACTAACTTTATGTCCTAGTTCTTTTTCTTTTTCTTCATAATGTACAAAATTATTACTTGCCGTATGATGATCTACTATTCGTACTCCAGCTTTTTCAAATGAGTATAAAACAGCAATATTTAATTCGACCAAAGCTTTATCTCGCCACAAAGTACTTTCATATTTTTGGTTTAAGCCCATTTTTTCGGCAATAAGTGGCAATAAATTATACCTCTCTTTGTCTGATAAATTTCTAGCTCCAATTTCAGTACCTAAATACCAACCATTAAAAGGTGCTGCTGTATAATTAATGCCGCCAATTTCAATACCTAGGCAAGACAGCATGGGAACAGCATGCCATCTCAAATTTAAATCTTTAAACCAAGTCAGCTCTGGGTGATCCAAAATTACTTCCATTACTTCTTGCTTGTCTAATTCAAATAATTTAGGAAATTGCCCTCTCTTTTGAATTATAATTGGCAAAATATCAAAAGCGGTCTTTTGGGTTGGCGGTTTCCAGCCTAATTGCATAGCTGCTTCTGTTAAAATTACATTTTTTGAATCACCCAAAATATTTCCATCTTTACCTTTGTATCCAGCATAACGAATAATTTGTTCATTCCAAATTCTAAATTGCCAATTTCCATCTTCATCACTTGGAGCAAAGAAAGTAATACTTGAACGCAATTTTCCACCATTTGTCGCATGATTTAAATGATTTCTGATAGCAGTAAATATTTCTTCTTCGCTTTCTAAATGACGATAATCAAAAGCATCTAATTGTCTCCAATAATTACGACCAATACATCTGGCACTATTTTTCCAAGCCAATTGAGCTCCATATTGCATTTCAACTAAAGTATGTCGATAAGTGCCAATTTTCTCGATTGAATCAATACATTCATTAATACGACGGGACAAAATATATGGATTATAATGCGGACTAGTTGGCTCAGAGTAAATTTCACTCAAAAATTTTAAAGCTTTATCGAGAACTTGTCTTTTAGTTGAATCACCTAAAGATTTTAATTTGTTTAGGCTTAACTTTTCTACTTCTGGCGAGGTTTTGGTGATAATTTCATCAATTTTAATATTTTCTTTTGATTGCTCTTTTTCTAAATTAATTACTCTCTCGACTCCTAAAAAAGGTTTATTCATTTTTATTTTCCTCAACTCCACTAAATGTATGAATATAAATGTCAAGATTAACAAAAATGTAGTACGCAATACAACCGCAAAAAAAATGATTAAGGTTTAAACAAAAGCAAAACTAAAGACGAGGCGTAAAAACAAGCAAAAAGTTACCGAGTATTAACTTAATTAATTATCATTTAAAGAGCTTATTGTTTCGACTAAAAGCTAAACTTCAATTTTAGAGTTAATCGTAAATACAAGACGAAAATTGACAAAAAACTAATTTTGCTTTTCAATAACCAGATGATAAAAGTCTTAGAAAATAAGCTTTACATATCATCAATTGAAATATTCCGACCAAATTATTGTATGAATTCAAGAGAAAAACTCTTAATAATTTTATTTATCAACTTATTTTCATTAAATTTAGCAGTTTTAGCTCCAGTTGAGCGAAATACAAATGTTTGTAAATTACAAGATTATGATGAATTGTTTTTAGAAATCAAATTAAAAAAATTAAAAAGACTAAACATTCAAGCTCAAAAAGTTATGAAAGAAAGTATTTTATTAGCTTCAGCAGAGCATGATCTTTCGGTTCGTTTAATTTTTTCTTTAATTCAATCCGAATCTTCTTTCAATCCAGAGGCGGTTTCAACGGTTGGAGCAAAGGGTTTAACTCAATTAATGCCTCAGACAGCCACTAAATTTTGCAAAATATCAGAGAGCCAAATATTTGAAATTAATCAAAATATTAACTGTGGTTCTAAATATTTAAAACGGCTTCTGAATGACTTTAATGGAGATTTAAAACTAGCTTTAGCCGCTTATAATACTGGACCATCTCGTATACGAAGCTTAAAGAAAAGAAATTATACTGAAGCAAAACCTTATATTTCTCGACAGACCAAAGCATATGTTTTAGCAATTGAAAAAAGTTATTTACAAACGGTTTAATTTAAATTATTTGGGCTTACTGAGGAGCAACATCTTGAATGGTTTTGGTTATTTCTGCTTCAGCTTGTTTGTAAAATTCATCAGTTAATTTGATTTGTCCTTTGACTTCACTGATTGCAAAATTATTAATAAGTTGTTTGTATTTGTAATTGCTCATCAAATCTTCCATTTTATCAATTGCTTGACCATAAACTTTATTACCAAAATACTCACCAACTCCACGACCAACTCCACCAGCCAAAGAAGATAAGGTTGCCGCTCCAATTGGTCCACCCAGCACAACTCCAGCTCCTAAACCGAGAGATCTAAATAAAGCTTCAAAGGAAGAACCAAGTTTATTTCTTTCAGTAATATAATCAACAGACTTATTGGTAGCTTCAAGCAATATTTTTTGGTTTTGCCTAACTGCTGTTTCTAAATTCTTTTTGCTACGAGGGGATTCAAAATCTTGACCAGTTCTTATGGCAACTATTGTGTCTAAATCAAGCATTTAATTCAATCCAAATCAGAAATTACTGTTTATTTGCCCATAAATAAATTAGTTTTAACTTAAATTTGTCTATGCTGATTGCTAATTAATTTAAAGATTTTAGGGAAAATTTGATTGTTTAAAGGTTTTAGTGGAATATAATCAACAAGAAACTTAAATTAATTTAATTAATCTGGGGGAAATGGCTTGAAGACAAAAAGCAAAAGTAATTTAAGGGTTTTGATGTTTGGCTGGGAATTTCCACCTTTTGTTGCTGGTGGACTTGGTACTGCTTGCCATGGATTAGTGCGAGCTTTATTAAAAAGAGGCGTAAATATTACCTTAATACTGCCCAAAAATATAACTTCTGCCAGAGAAGAAGGTTTGACCATATTAGGAGCTGAATACTGGGAATTTTGCTTAAATCGAGAAATCAAAACAGAAGAAATTCATAATAGTTTTAAAACCATTCGTATTAATTCTGTTTTAGAGCCATATTCTGGCATTAATGAGCCAATTGAATTAAATACTTTAAGCAAAGAAGCCATTGAAAAAATTATTTTAGAACCAATTGCTGATACAAAGTCTCCTTCTAAAGCTGTTTATGGTCCAAACTTGATTGAAGAAGTTACTCGTTATAATCAAATAGCCGCTTCTATTGCTAATAGTTTAGAGTTTGATATTATTCATTGTCATGATTGGCTGACTTTTGGTGCTGGAATTTTAGCCAAAGAAGTGTCGGGTAAACCTTTAATTGTTCAAGTTCATGCTACCGAGTTTGATCGTAGCCCCGGAAGCGGAAATAGTGAAGTTAAAAGTTTTGAAAAAAATGGCTGTGATCGTGCTGATACTGTTATTGCTGTTAGTAATTTGACTCGTGATACTTTGGTTCGTAATTATGAAATACCCGCCGACAAAATCGAAGTGGTACATAATGGAATAAATATGACTTCTATTCCAGAACTGATAGTCCAAGACAAACCCAAATTAGCCCCCAAAATTCTGTTTTTAGGACGAGTTACTTATCAAAAAGGTCCTAATTATTTCTTGGAAGCGGCTCACAAAGTTTTACAATTTAGACCAGATATTGAATTTATTATTGCTGGAGCTGGTGATATGCTTCCTTACCTGAAAGGGCGAGCTATTGAACTTGGAATTAGTGAAAATGTTAGCTTTACAGGTGTGCTAAATGAAAAAGAAGTCAAAGAAATTTATCAGAGTGTTGATTGTTTTGTTTTATCTTCAATTTCAGAACCATTTGGTTTAACTGTTCTGGAAGCTTTATCTCATCGCTTACCTGTAATTATTTCCAAGCAGTCTGGCGTTTCTGAAGTTTTGAAAAATATTTTGCGTTATGATTTTTGGGATGTAGAGCGTTTATCCGCTTTAATGTTATCAGTAATTAATTATCCAACCTTAGCCCAAGAGTTAAGAGAAAGAGGTATTAAAGATTTATATCCAATTACTTGGGATCAAGCCGCCATAAAAGTAGAAAATATTTATTTAAATTCTCTTCAAGAAAAAGCAATTTGCATTTAAATAATTCTGTTCATCGAATTCACATTAACTATTATTTTTCAGCATTTCAAAAAATTGTTTTTGCAAGTTCAAGTCAGTTTTAAACTCACCTAAAGTATAAGTTGTACTAGTTTTAGCTGATGATTTTTTTATGCCTCTCATAGACATACAAGAATGATTAGCTTCAATTAAAACCATAACGCCAGCGGCTTCCAATGTATCAAATAAAGTTTGAGCAATTTGTTGAGTTAATCTTTCTTGTAATTGTGGTCTTTTGGCAAATCCTTCAACCAAACGGGCAAGTTTACTAATACCAGTTACTTTTCCTTCGGCATTTGGCAAATAAGCAATATGAGCTTTACCATGAATTGGCAATAAATGATGCTCGCACATACTATAAAATTCAATGTCTTTCACTAGGACAATGCCAGCATAACTTTCCGAAAAAGTACAACTCAATTCTTCCGCTGGTATTTGATGTAAACCCATAAATATCTCTTCATACATTCTAGCAACTCGATTAGGAGTGTCAATTAAGCCTTCACGCTTGGGATCTTCTCCAATGGCTGTTAATATTTCCCTCACAGCTTTTTCAATTCGTTTTAAATCAACTACTTTTGGGTTTATTTCATTTTGTTGGGATTGTGAATTCGCTGATTGACTGGTCATATTGGTAAAAATGGTTTTTGTTTAATTAAACTAAAGTATAAATCTGTTTTTTAATATTTGAATTAAGTTTAATTTTTGATTATAAAAATTTTAAAGTAAAGTCTATAATTTTGGAAATTAATTAAACCTTTTTAAAATGCCTAATAATTTTTTAAATAAAGCTCTTTCGTCTGTTGATCCAGAAATATTTAATTGTTTAAAGGAAGAGTTAAATCGTCAGCAGACCCATCTGGAGCTTATTGCCAGCGAAAATATAGTTAGTAAAGCCGTTATGGAAGCTCAAGGCTCAGTTTTAACTAATAAATATGCTGAAGGCTTGCCAGGCAAAAGATATTATGGTGGCTGTCAATTTGTTGATAAAGCTGAAAATTTAGCTATGGAGAGAGCAAAAAAATTATTTGGTGCTGAACATGCCAATGTACAACCTCATTCTGGGGCACAAGCTAATTTTGCGGTTTTTTTGTCGGTTTTACAACCAGGTGATCATATATTAGGTATGAGCCTCGACCAAGGCGGACATTTGACACATGGCTCACCAGTTAATGTTTCAGGCAAATGGTTTAAAGTATTTAGTTATGGTGTTAATGCCGAAGGCTGGCTAGATTATGATGATTTGAGAAATAAAGCTTTAGCTCATAAACCAAAATTAATTATTGCTGGAGCTAGTGCTTATCCTCGTCAAATAGACTTTGCCAAATTTGCTGAAGTAGCCAAAGAAGTCGGAGCTTATTTATTAGTAGATATGGCTCATATTGCTGGTTTGGTGGCTACTGGTGAACATCCAAGCCCTATGCCATATGCTGATTTTGTTACAACAACTACTCATAAAACTTTGCGTGGGCCAAGGGGTGGTTTGATTTTATGCAAAAATGAATTTGCTAAACAAATTGACTCAGCAGTTTTCCCCGGTTCGCAAGGTGGACCTTTAATGCATGTTATTGCCGCCAAAGCAGTTGCCTTTCAGGAAGCTTTACAACCAGAATTTAAGACTTATCAAAAGCAAATCATTTTAAACTCAAAAGCTTTAGCTACTGCTTTAACCGAAGAGAGCATTAAATTAATTAGTGGTGGTAGTGATAATCATTTAATGCTTTTGGACTTAGTTCCGCTTAATTTAACGGGCAAAGAAGCCGAAAATTTACTTGATTCAGTTTGTTTAACTTGCAATAAAAATGCTATTCCTAATGATCCGCAAAAACCTTGGATTACCAGTGGAATTAGACTTGGCACACCAGCTTGCACAACTCGAGGTTTAAAAGAAAAAGAATTTTCTCAATTAGGTAAAATTATTGCTGAAGTATTAAAAAATCCAAGCTCTGAAAGTGTTTTAAGTACAGCCAAAGAGCAAGTTGGAATTTTATGTAAAGATTTTCCGATTTATGAATAATACTGACCACAAAATAATTGAATTAGCAAAACAAGCTTCCACTCAAAGTTTTTGTCAGATGTCTGGTTTTTCGGTGGGAGCCGCCATACTTTTGAAAGATGAAAATCAATTATCTGAAAATTATTTTGTGCAAGGAATTAATTATGAAACGCAAAATTACCGCTCTGTGTGTGCTGAAAAACATGCTTTGCAAAATGCTCATTTGGAATATAAAAATTTAAAAGCCAACAAAATTGCAATTTTTAGCCCAAATAGTTTAGAACCAATTATGCCTTGTGGAGATTGTCGCCAAGCTTTATTTGATCACAACCCAGATTTAGAAATTTTGGCGGTCGGAGCAAATAATATGGTTAAAACTTTTACGGCCAAGGAATTATTACCTTTTGCTTTTAAATTAAATAATAAAATTAACTTAACTGAAGAGAAGAAAACCAGTTTAAAACAAAACAAAATATTAGATTATATAGTTCACTTTCCAGTCTTAGAGAACAGATTAAAGCATTTAGAAAATATGCAAGCTTTGATTATTGTTGGTAGCCCAACCAGAGCCGCCAAAATGGCTGAAAGTTTAGGATTTGATTGTCTTGTGCAAGAATATTGTCATTTAGCAAGTGGAAATACAGACCGTGAATATAGTTTATTTTCGCTCAGCTGGGCTGATTTGCCTTATAAAATTGGTATTGCTTCTCATGGAATTGGAGCGTCTGGAGTCGAAATTGTTTTAGCTGAAATAAATGCTTTAATTAATTTGGCAAATAATACAAATAAAAAATCACCTCTCAGAGCCATTATTCGGAGCGGAACTCGTGGCACAATCGATGATATTCCATTAGGTAGCTTGGCTTTAACTAATTTGGCTTTTAATGATAATTTTGACAATAATTTGCCTTCTGAAGAATTAATTAAGCATTTAAAAAGCTCAGCTGATAATTTAAATTTAAAATTATATGAAGGAGCTTGTTTATCTAGTCAGTTTTTTTGGAGCAAACAAGGTCGCAATGCTTATCCTTTAACTTTGGCTGACAATCAAGCTGATTTAGAAAAAGACAATAATAAATACTTAATGAGTCTTAAACAAAAAAACATTAAATATCTTGAAATGGAAGATTTTTACCTTAATCATTTTGCTCAAAAATATGGCTTATTAAGTGCTTCAATTGGCATTGTGGTCGCCCGAAGATATAATCCAATTTTGAATCAATTTATTTTAAGCTATGATAAAAACGCCAAAAAAGACAATGAATTAATACCAGCTCAATTAGCTTTAACGGCTTTAAAACAGTATTTATTAACTTAAGCCAGCCCATAAATCTCCCGCATCGCCCAAGCCCGGTAATATATATTTTTTTTCATTTAATTCTCTTTCAAGCGATACAGTAATAATTTGTAGATCAGGAAAGTTTAATTCTAAAGCTTTTACACCTTCAGGAGCGGCTAAAATACAAAGTAATTTAATTTGTTCAACCGAGGCGTTTTTTTCTAAAAGAGCTTTGATTGTTGCTATAGCCGAGCCGCCAGTCGCTAAAACTGGATCAATAATTAAAATCTCTTTGTTTTTCAAGTCTGGTAAATTACGATAATATTCCTGAGCTAAAGCAGTTTCTTCATCTCTTTTTTGACCTATAAAACCAATCTGAGCATTAGGTAAAAAATATAAACAAGCTGACAACATAGATAAACCAGCTCTTAAAATAGGAATAATTACTGTTTCTCCTTTTAATTTTTTTGCTTCTGTTTTTTCAAGTAAAGTTTCAATCTCAATAGTTTCCGTGGGACTATTTTTGAGGGCTTCAATAACTAATATATGTCCAAGCCTATCCAAAGCCATTCTAAAATCAGAGGCACTTGTGTCTTTATTTCGTAATATTCCCAAAAGGTTTTCTGCTAAAGAATTATGAATAATAGTTAAATTTGAATACATTGAAGTTATTTTTTGCTTTTAAGCATTATATATTAAGTTTATTTCTATGTTTTAATCTTTTGCTTTTATATTTTTTATTAAAACTAATTAATTATTCAGCAAAATCTCGTCAAAATTTGCTTTATATTCTTGAAAAATAAAAAACTTTTTAATACTTTTTTTTAATTAATATCAACTTTTAAATTCACTAAATATAAATATTAGGAGTTATCAATTATGTCTCCTCCAAATGCTACCTTACCCAAGCCACCAAATACTTTTAATGCATTTATTCGCACAAGTAAGCCTACTAAAAGTGAAAATCCCACTGCAATTAAAAGCACTAAATCTTTTTCTACTCCTGCAACTGCTGAAAGACAATCTTTTAAAGTAGATACTTTTGACAGAAGTTTTTTGGCTGCTGACCCAACTGCTTTAGAATATGGAACACAAGAAGCGATAACACAAAAATGTAAAGAAGAAAGCTCAGAACCGAAAGAAGAAGACGGTTTTAGCTGGTTTAATAATAATGTTTTGGGTTTATTTAGAGTATCGCCAGCAACTGAGCGAAATAAAATTGTGGCTTTTCAACAACGACAGCAAACTCCAGCAAGTAATACTTCGTCTAATTCATTCAAATTATTTACTGTAGCTTAATAATAAAAATTTACCGGTAAAGGGACTTGAACCCCCACGAGAACAAGTCTCAACTGATTTTGAGTCAGTCGCGTCTACCATTCCGCCACACCGGCTAATGTAAAAAGTATAAGCTGATAAAAATTTTTTTGCAATTTAAATTACACCAAAAAACAATAAAATCATTGGCAAAAGCTTAGATTCAGCTCCATTAAAGTCTTTTGGTAAAAAACGCAAATTAGGAAAAACTGATTTCATAAAACTCAAAAACTCAATTGGCACGGTGGCAACATATAAATATTGTCTTAAGATAAATAAAGAACTCATGGTCGATCCTCCCTAGATCAAAGTTAAGTTAGTTTTTATCCTAAAAATTTTCTATTTACCCAAAAATCCAAAAATATCTCTCTAATAATTAAGATTACTAATTTAATAAATATTTTACAATCCTTGAATCGATGAAAATAAAAGGCATTCAAACAAACTAAAGTTAATTCATTGAGCTTGCGGCAATATAAACTACAATTGAATTAAATTGACGACTGGAAGAGAGTATTTCTAAAGAATTTTGTCTTCCAAACCCCCTCCGCCCCCTTGACAGGGGGAACTTGAAGTTTTCAGCAAAACAACACACTCAAATTTCAGCTTCTAAAGCCCCCTTTCAGGGGGTTGGGGGTTTTTCTGCAAGAGGTCTATTGAGCTTGCGGAAATATTTGTTTTAAATCTAAAGTTTTCTTTTTGCTGGTTGAATCGCTTTTTGGCTGTGGAGTTGGCTCGGAAGTGAATAATTTATTCCAAGCTAAAAATAATAAAGTTCCAATCACACTTATTACACCAATTATCGGCAATAATAATTTTTTGATTTTGTTTTGTGTTGGCTCTTTTGCCCTTGGATTATTTCCCCCTCTCTCTCCTGTATTTTGAGAATTATTATTTACTTCGCTATTTTGTCCTTGAGGTGCATTCGGCAAGACTTGCTTTGTGTATTGACTCCAATCAAAACCAACTTCATCAAGAACTGTTTTTAAAATATGCAAAACTTCCTGATCTTGTGTCGCTGATTGAATAGAAGTTATTAATGAATTTCTATCTTTTTTTAATAGTGAATCTAATAAATAATATAAATCATTCTTTTGAGCTTGATTAATAGTATCGATATTATAAATATCCTTGAAAGAATTTAAAAAAGTATTTCTCTCATCATGATCATGATTGGGATCATCGCAATTGTGATCAGTTAAATAATCATGAAAAGCTGTGAGTTTTTTATGTAACTGCTTTGGGTTTTTATCTTCAGAAGAAGAGGAACAAGCTGTGTGTAATAATATTTTAAACTGGGGGACTATCAAACTTAATTTACCTTATGATTTTCAAGTATAGCCTGAATATTGATAGGTAAACTGTTTAAATTGTTTCTTTGTTCTCGAGGTAAGTTGTTATGGTCATTCCAGAAGTAATCTACTAGTTCTTTTAAGGCAGGAGTCAAGCTAGAAAGTTTTCTCTCGTACAGATCTGCCTTTGCTTCTTCTGTTCTCGTTTTACAATCTATTTCTGGATGTAACCAATGAACTAACTGTTCAGCCAAGATCATTTTCTCTGTTGTACCAAGCATTGAAGGTACTGATTTTCTAGCTCCACCAGAATAAACTGATTTAACTTGATTAGAAAAGGTGGGTTTAATAAAAGTTGAAGAGACTCTCATATTTATTATTTGATAAAGTGTAAAGTTATTATATTTAGCTAAAGAATTATAAACTATATTTTAGCAGTGTAAAGACTTTCGTTTTAAATTTTATTTTTTAATTATATTTTTGAAGAGAAAAGTCGGCTAAATTGTTTTTTTGAAAGAAGGAAAATTATTAATTTCTGGATTCTTGAGGTTTAATAAAAATAAAATAATAAAAACTTAAAATCAATAAACAGATTTGGCTGATTAAAAGCATAATTCCCAAAATCAAACTTCCTTTTTTATTATTTTCAAATTCATTGTCGGCTTTAATGGCTTCTTCCTGAATTGAATTTTGTTCTGATTTATATCTTTGTAATTCCCTGTCCAGATTAGCGATAATAACTTTATTTGCTGTAATTTCATTTGGGTTTTGCAAGGAATGTAAATACAAAGCTAAATGATTTTTTTCAATTTCGTATAGTTTTGCTTTTATACTTTTTTGCCCATAATGCCCCCATAAATTATTGCGAATTGATAGCTTTGCATTAATATCTTGTACGCTTTGATCTTTAAAAAAACCCAAAATTAAAGTAATTAAACCTAATAAAAAAATCCCAAAAATATAGATAAACTTTGACTTATTTGTATTTATCATAAAAAACCCTACCTTATTTCATTTTACTGACAAAAATCAAAAACGGTTTTTACTAATTTCTGAATGCCATTTTTCACCTCTGAAATCCGTTTTGCATTCATGTAAGCTGGAGTACTGACAATTAAGTTTTTTGCGTCAATAATACATTCATCTGGTTTACACGCAATTACTTGACAATTTAATTTTTCAACTTCTTTTCCAGCTGAGTCTTCGGCATTTCCTAAGGTTAAAGTTAATTTTTCGGTTTTATCTTTTAAGGCCAAAGCAATTAAAGTTGGTGAAATACAAATAGCTCCAATTGGTTTTTTAGCCGCATAAAAAGCTTGAATTATCTCAGCAATTTCGGGTTGAATTTGGGCTTGATGACCTTTTTCGGCAAAATTACACAAACTAAAAGCGACACCATAACCACCGGGTAAAATCAAAGCATCAAAATCTTTTAGTTTTAAATCAGCAACTGGCTTAATTTTTCCTCTGGCAATACGAGCTGATTCTTTTAATTGATTACGGCTTTCACTAATTTCTGGCTCGCCAGTTACAAAATTCATTACTCGACCTTGAGGTTTATCCAAAGCAAAACATTGATAATGACAATTCAATTCATCGATTGCCAAAAGACTTAAAGTTGCTTCATGGATTTCAGAACCATCCAAGTTTCCCGCTCCACAAAGAATTATCGCAAAGTTTTTCATATAAAAAGTTTATTGATATTTGTATAACTTTTAGGATAGCATTTAATTACGCTTAATTTAAAAGGTCTTCTTTTCTTTCACTTCCTTTAGTTTCTCAACCGCACAACACTTTATCAAAGCATTTGCAATATGCCACATCAAAACTGGTGGAACTGCATTTCCGATTGCTCGATATTGTCTGTTTTCTGAAACCACATCTAAATTGAATGATTCAGGGAATGATTGAATATTTGCCGCTTCTCTCGGTGTAAATCTTCTGTATTTTCCGTCAACCATTAAAACGGGGTCTGTTCCGTTTAAACTAACTTTTGCCAAATGTGAACTAATGGTGTTACAAGGTTGATCCAAATCTTGAACTCTACCTTTATTCATTTTTTCACGAACTCGAAGCATTCCGTCAACTGCTCTTTGACTGAAAAACCATTTATCGTCAAGGTCTGCATTGGTGTCAATCACTTGTTTTAGTTTAACTTTTGAGCCATTAAGTGTGTTGGGTTGCGGAAATCGAAAATTGAAATAATCATCAAATTCTCTGAAACCAACAATAAATACTCTTTCTCTTTTTTGTGGTACGCCAAATTCAGAAGCATTTAAAAGTTTGTGATGAATATGATATCCTGCTTTCTCAAATTCTTTTACAATCATTGGAAATGCCTGTCCTTTGTTTGCTGATAAAAGTCCTTTCACATTTTCTCCAATGAAAAAACGAGGTTTTTTTTCTTTCAGCACATTAACCATTTCAAAAAATAATTTTCCTCTATCGTCTTTATAGCCAAGTCTAGGCGGGTTTTGAGCACTTATTGAAAATGATTGACAAGGAAAGCCACCAAGTAAAATATCGTGGTCTGGAATT